>CALLUT010000086.1 GCA_938010495.1 Candidatus Absconditabacterales bacterium | reverse complement strand
TCAAACGCCTAAACATGTATATTTTTATGATAGTCATTTATACTTTCTTTATTGATCAGAAAATACTGAGTTATCCTATTATAAAATTACGAAAGAGAAATGAATTCGCGTTCATCAGTTAGTATGAAACAATGTTTTTTTAGATACTCTTTGAAAGAGTATGATAGAGAATATTACCTTTTATAGTTGAATAAATAGTACAACATCACTGCCAGATACATGATATTATTGTGCTGTGATTTGAGATTATGTAATAGATGTACTTATTCCTAGTTCTTTATTACAGTTACTTGATGAATACTATACTTCAATAGAGAATGAAGTATCTTTTGATAAGGATTGATTTGAAGCTCTCTTTCGTTTAAAAACAAAATGTTTTATGACAATTAGGTGTGATAAAGAACTCTCTGAGAGCTATAAGCTGATAATTAAGGAATGATTGAACAATAAAATGTAAGTGTCTATTGATTCTAAGGCGCTTATAAGTGTTTTATATTTGGTTTGAGTTCTCTCCCTCGATTCCCAAATTCAGGAAAACAATATTGTCAAATCATAGATATAAAGTAAGAAATCAGAGGATTAGTCTTCTGATTTTTTATTTGAGAAACAATTTTTATTTTACGACAGTAAAAGGAAAATGATTTCGAAATTATACTTTAGTATATTTATTGAAAAGGAGAGTGTTAAAACTGTTAATTTTTTATAAATTATTTTCTTCCCGTTCTAAGTCTTCTTTTTTATGAGTATCAAGTATTATTCTTCATACTTTACTAAGTATCCACCAATATAATCCTTTTCATTTAATTCAACTTCTCATTTTAAATCAATCAACTTGAGCTTGGATTGCTTCAACTTCATGATGTCTGTTTCATTCTAAGTAGTTTCACATATGTCCTACTAATTCATGATCCATTCAACTTTGATCTAGGATAAATTTTAGATGTTTATATGGAAATAATTTTAGTCCTAATTTCATAAAAGTAATAACACCTTTTGACGCTCATTTTTCTCTGAGCGAATCAATTATTCTTTGTGTTCATTCGGACAGTATATTTTTTTTATAAACTCATACATGAGAATCTTTATTAAGTTCTCAATAATGAGCATATCCATACCATGCTCAATCTTGTATTTCTTTATTATTAAGTATTTCTATTGGAAGATTTTCTAGTATATTTACTACATCTTTTGAGAATCCTTTTGTTTTATTTTTTTCATATCAAAATTATATTGATATTTTTTTATATGACAAAAACATTAAGGAATTAATCTTCCTTCATAACCATATATCTTAAATTATATCCCATTAACTTTTTTAAAAGCCACCTTAGACTTCTTATGTATTTCTTTAAGACTTTCTTCACTAAAAATAGATCAGAATTTATTTTTTAGGATGGCGATGAGTTCTTCAGACCAATAACTATATTCGTCGGGGATTCAGATTACATAGAGTTTGTTTTTAACTTCTTGATGGAGTGTGTATTGTTTTGTATTGATGAGATATTCTTCAATACCTTTTTTATTGTCTTGGGTCATAACATAGATGATTTCAGCTTTTTCTAGCATTCGTTCTTGAGCATAAGTTGTTCATGCTTTTGTTGTTTCTCTTTTGCTAAGTCAAGCGCTATCAAATATGTGATTTGGATATTCTTGTGAAAAAAGATCCTCGGCAGTACGAGAGCGTTTTTCATTTTGAATACAAAGAAAGAGTACATCAACCATTATTTTTTCTTAGCTCATCTTAGTGTCATTTCTGACGTAACTATTCAAGTTGGTACGGCGATAATTCAGTATCAAACAATCATGAGTAATGATGCAAGGAATTGACCTATTGGAGTATTTGGAGAGATGTCTCAGTATCAAACGGTAGTCACGGTAACAATTGCTCGATAGATGCTCTTAGGAATGTTTTCAAAACCATTTTCTCATCATTCAACCAAGTACATAATTGATCAAGCAATAGTGACAATTATAGTTACTGCTATCAGAAATACTAAAATTTTGCGTCAACTAGCTTGTAGGGCTTTCATCATTGTGTTAGACTCTGAAACGTAGCGATTGAGTTTTAATATTCTAAAAATACGTAATAGTCTCAATGCACGTACGACAGCTAACGCATGAACTCATGTAAGGAATAATCATATGTATGCTGGTAAAATTGAAACCAAGTCTACAATTCAATAAAAACTAGTTACGTATTTTTTTCTGTTTTTCGCTGACCAAAGACGGAGCATATATTCTATTGTAAAAAGTCCTGTTATTATCCATTCTCCAACAAAAAATTGTTTTCCATAGAGCATAGTGTAGATTCTACACTCTCTAGCATAACGAGAACTATACTAAGTACTATGAGTATTAAGAGTATTATATCGAATGTTTTTGAGAGAGGAGTATTTGTTGTAAACATAAGGTTACCAATTATTTTCTTCTGTTTTTTAAGATTCATATTTTTTTTTATGCTAAATGACTTATATGTATATATCTTATTATAAAATGCAAAAAAAAATCGCAATTGACTTTTTTTGAATATAACATATATATATTATGTAACAAATAATGGAAGTTATGATTAGATTCTTTCAAATGCTTATTGCTACAGGAGGATTAGCCTTCTCTAGCTTAGTTCTGATGTGGCTGTACTGGAAACAGAGTAGTATATATCAAACTTCATTCTCCGAATTTATGTCTTGGCTCGTTAATGGAGAACAAGAATAAATAAGAAAAAAATTTCAAGGAATATCTTAGAGATTTCCAATATAATTGCGAATCTCAGAGGTATCCTACTGGGATTTTTTTAATGCTCTAATTCGATTTCATAAAAATGATCAAAATCATAAAAAGATTCTTACAACCAATCCGAGAAATGAAATGAGTATGGCTCATAGGTTTTTTCGTAATGGTAAATTGGCATGTATTTGATCTAATAACAGTTATTGCTACAAAGGAAATTTGAGAAGCAGTGCAGTCTGGAGAAACTGAAATCATTAAAACCATTTTTATAACTTATATGGTGTATTTTGTGATTTCATATATTGTGAAATATATGACGAGAACTCATTGAGTTGTTAGAACTAGGTATGTTTTGGCAAAAATTTTACGACAAAAGATATATAAAGAATACTTCTCATTTGATATCTCAAGTACTGAAAAAATAGGAACCTGAAAGATGATAAATATTATTTCCAAATGAATACAGTCGCGAGTAGATATGAATATAACGATCCAATATAGTCTTTCAGATATCGCTGTAAAACTGCTTATCGTTTGATATTTACTAGTTCAGTTGTGAGTTGTATACGTAATTGCTTTTGTACTAATATTTGTATTTTTGCTCTGGTTAAGCACATGGATTTACGATAATAAGGTAGTGATTTTAAGACGTGAAAAGAAAGAATTATGAGTACGTAACTGATGACATATGGTACGTATGTTGATGAGTAAAATTGAGATATTACAAATAAATCGTATCCAGGAAGAAATTGATCAATATATACATCTTGTTTCAGAGCAAGAACAGATCTCTTATCGTAATATGAAATGGGTGTTTTGGATGTTCAATAGTTCATTGATAGCTGTTCATGCGTTTTTCCCTCTTATTATTATGTACGTAATAAATTCAATAAATACATGAACGTTTTCATATTGAATGTTTGTATGATTATCTGTTGCGGCTGGTACTTTGGGACAATTTATCTTGAAAACTACTGATGCATATAAAAGGATTTTGGATAATTTTATCGATGTTGAAAAACTACGATATATAATAGATTCAACACCAAAAATTACATGATACGAAGATTGAAAAGAATTCTCATATAGTTCTTGAGAAGTCTCATTAAAAAACATTTCGTTTTGATACGAAGATGACAGTGTCTTTAAAGATTTTTCTTTAAACATTCAATGAAAGAAGAAAACCGCTCTGGTAGGGGTTTCTTGATCATGAAAGTCTACTTTAGTGAAACTTATAGCATGATATTTGAGACCTGATAGATGAATTGTGTTTATTGATGATCAAGATCTAACTTCAATCTCATTAAAATCATATTATAAACATATTGGATACTTAACCCAAGAGCCATCAGTATTTGATGGTACAATCTTAGATAATTTAACGTATGCTATTCGTTGAAATGTTGATCAAACAAGACTTGAAGAAATTATATCACTAGCAAAATGTGATTTTATTCGAGATTTGCCTAATTGAATAGAAACTGAGATTGGAGAGCGTTGAATCCGCTTGTCATGAGGACAACGTCAACGTTTAGCTATTGCTAAAGTATTTCTAAAAGACCCTAAAATCATAATTTTGGATGAACCAACGTCAGCACTTGATAGCTTTTCTGAAGAAGCAATAACACAAGCAATGAACAATCTCTTAAAGGATCGTACAGTAATTATTATCGCACACAGACTTCAAACAGTAAAAAATGCTGATGATATTATAGTATTAGAATCATGAAATATAGTAGAACGCGGTACTCATGCGAATCTTGTAGAGCAGTGATGATCATACGCTAAAATGTTAGAACTACAAAGTTGATTCTAATTATATTCATTAAATATTCTTCGTAAGTACTATTGTTTCCCTATATAATTATTGTAGTTTTTATAATTTGAAACTACGACATGAGTATAGCCCACAAAGAGTTGTCATTCCACGAAGAAAAAAAAGTGATTTCAAAAATCTTGAATAGCGAATGATGAAAAAGCATCTCTTGTACTGTCTATACAGAAGATTCAAATTTTGTACCGACGATTCATAGGTTGTTAGAAGCATCTCTTTTGAAATTATATAATACGTTGGAAGACTGATTATTATGATATGATGAGTTCAAAATTCTATTCGAAGAAACGCTTGAAGAGTTAAATGACTCGTTGTCAGCATTATGAAGTAAGATGAATAATAAGGAACCAATAAGACTTCATTGAGCATTCCAAATATTTTTTTGAGAAAAATATCTATGAGTTTTAATTTGAGATTCTTGTATCAACGTTGTGAGAGAGCATAAAGTATATTATGAATGTCATAATGCAGATCGTAAAAAAGAAAGAATCTCTCTCTTTGCTCAGCTTATTGATTGAGATGTACTTCCTGATGATGAATTTATCTTATTTTGACAAGATATCACACAATATTACGATAAACATAAACTCGATACTATCATTTCAAAAAATGTTGAAGAAGAAAAACCATTAATAGAAGAACTTCATCAGGATATCAATCAATCATTATTTTGTTGAGACGTTTGATTCATTCATTCAAGTATCGTATGAAGTAGATTGCTTTTTAAGCATTGTCACTAATTATTTCTTATAATCTTCTTAGTAAATCACTTGTTAAATAGATATTATTCTATTATGTTTAAAAATAGCTTTTCGTCAAAATTTATTATTCCTGACGAGCAGAATTATAAGAAAAAAAGAGTAATACGATTATTGTTTTTACTTTTTTTCCTATTGTTCTTATTTCCAATACTTAGTACTAGTTGATTAAACGATGCCGATGATGATGGTATAGTTGATTTTATAGAATGTAAAAGTGAAAATTGAACGTGTGTAGATAGCGACTGAGATTGAGTGGCGGACTACCGCGATATAGATAGTGATAACGATTGATATCTTGATGCAGACGAACGTTGACGGTTATATTGATGGTCGACTTATGGTTTATTAAAAGACTCAGATGGAGATAAAATTCCTAATTACCTAGATAGAGATGATGATAATGATTGAGTTTTTTCTTGATTTGAATTTATATGAGATACAGACGGGGATTGAACTGTAGATTATCTAGATAGCGACGATGATGATGATTGAGTACCAACATTCTTAGAAAACACAGATTGAGACCTAAACTGGTTTGATAATGATAATGATGTTGATTGAATACCTGACTTTTTGGATTCTGATGATGATAATGATTGAGTTCTATGAAAATATGAGCAGTGAGATACAGATTGAGATTGAATCCCAGATTATTTGGATCCAGATGATGATAATGATTGAAAACTTACTATAAATGAAGATACGAATGGTGATTGATCTCCAAGAAATGATGATAGTGATTGAGATGGTATTCCAAATTACCTAGATAGTGCAGACACAATTAATAATAAAATAGATACAGATAAAGATTGAATAAAAGATTTTGAAGAATGTATTTGATGATTCCCATGTATAGATTCAGATAATGATTGAATTCCCAATAACGAAGATACTGATAGTGATAATGATTGATTATTGGATAGTGAAGAAGGTTTAGAAAATACGGACAAAGACTCTTTACCAAACTTCTTAGACCCAGACGATGATAATGATTGAATAAATACTCGTGAAGAAGTTGTTTCTTCTGAGAATGAACATTGATCATGAGAAACTTCAAACAATTCTCGACGAAATTGGATTAATAAATGATCAAATCCTAGATCAAGTTGAAGTTCATCAGTGAAAGATACGGACTGAGATTGAATTTTAGATCATTTAGATTCAGATAATTCTGATTCAACAAATACAGACAGTGATTGAGATGGAATACCAGATACAATAGAGTGCCCAGATCCTTCAAGCTGTGCAGATAGTGATTGAGACTGAACTAGTGATGTATTTGACTCAGATAGCGATAATAACTGAATTCCAGATGGACAAGAATGAAACTGAGATACAGATTGAGATTGACTCCCTGATTATGTTGACAGCAATAATACCGTAGACAATTTTATAGATAGTGATGGTGATTGAATACTAGATTATATAGAATGTCCAAACATTAATTTCTGTCCTGATACAGATTGAGATTGAGTTCCCGATTATCTAGATAGCGATGAAAACACTCCTGATACATGATCAACATGATGAGGTTCATGAACAACCAGTGGATCTTCAGGATGAGGTTGAGATACATGACCTCATAGATGTCCACATCCTTTTGGATGATATCCGTTGGATCATAATCTTTCTATAACCGCATATGAAAATAGTCAAGTAGTATATCCAGCAGAATGCCTTAGTGAAGATAGATTATGTCAATATTGAACACTAGAGTGAACCTATGAATTTGAGTGATGTATACAAACATGAGCATCGTGTTTTTGACCTGATTGATTTGAAACACCTCATTGAGAAAAATGAATGTATTACAAATATAAAACTGTTATATGAGATCCTACTGATGGTAACGATGAATGCCCAAAAGAGTGAAGAGACTGTATTGATTGAAACTGGTATCTCAATGGAACGAAGAAATGATTTAGCTTTATTCATAAGATTTGTACGGTCATTGCTTCTGAAGTAGCAGACTAGTTTAGCATTTTATATTTATACAACAGGATTATTATTCATAATTATGAAGAGCTAATTGCTTGGGTAGATATCAATGATAATATATTGGGTCTCAAGGAAAGATCAGATTTTTCTGTGTGAAATTTTATTCATAGAAGTATTGGATTGCTAATTATAAACAAAGAATGAGAAGTTTTGATTTGTAAAAGGCCATCAAATAAAAAACAAGAACCATGAGTATATTCTCATTCTGTTGATTGATGTGTTGGTGATGAATCTTATAAATCTTCAGTAAAAAGAGAATTGCAAGAAGAGTTATGAATTTCATGAGAGGTTACAGAGATATATAAATTCTATTTTTGAAAGACATGAAATAAAATGCGGAAAACTGTTTATGTTTGTAGAACGAATAAATCTATTCATCCGGATGAAATAGAGGTAGCTGAAACACTTCGGATAAAACGAGCTGATTTGATTTCTAACATTAAAAGGAATCCAGAAAATTATGCTGAATCATTTTTGAAAAGCATTGAAATTTGTAATAAATTGATAAATGATTGAAAAATTTCTTTATAAATTCTTTACTTTTAATAAGAAGTTATCTATCTATAAATAGGATATTAAACATTTATTCTTGTTCTTATAAAAAATATGTGATTCAGAATGCATTCGAGGTTTTTAAGGGATGTTTATAGGGAAGAATATCAAGATTTTTTTGCAAAGCATAATATAGTTATTAGTTTGCCACATATTTTTCGTCGATCACCAACATTAAAAAGAGATAATAGTAGTATTGTTATGAAGCAAAAACTTCAAACAAAAATGTTTATGTGAGTAAATAGCTCGCTAAATAAGTGATGAGTTATAATAAAACCTATTACTTCATTTGATTCAATAACAAGAACATATAATACAGTTGAAGTGACAGACATTATTGAA
>CALLUT010000085.1 GCA_938010495.1 Candidatus Absconditabacterales bacterium | reverse complement strand
TTTTATAAGCTGATTTAAACTACAATGTTAAAAGTAGGATGATTTCCAGAATATACTCCATCAGAACAACAAGTTTTTGATGATATAACAAATATTATAGAAAAATCATATCGTTCATTTTGATATATGCATATTGAAACTCCTGCAGTTGAAAAAAATGATGTCTTGTTAAAATGAGGTGAATCAGCTTCCAAAGAAGTTTTTGGGTTATATGGTATGGCTACGTGAGCAGAAGATTTGAAATGATATGGTCTTAACTTTGATTTAACAATTCCCTTTGCGAGATATGTTCTTGATCACCAAGGAGAGTTAGTATTTCCCTTTAAAAGATATCAACTTCAGAATTGCTGGAGATGAGAAAGAGCTCAAAGATGAAGATTTAGACAATTCAAACAGTGAGATATTGATGCAATTTGGAGACAAGAAACTGATGATGTAAAATACTTATTGTATGATTGAGAATTGATCTATCTTTTGAGAGAAACATTAGAAAAAATTAGAATAAAATATCTTGCTAATAAGGTTATCAAGACACATATAAATAATAGAAATATCTTAGGTGGATTATTTGCATATATAACTGAGAATGACTCAGAAAAATCAAAGAAACTGAGTAAACTTTTTGATAGTTTCTATAAAATTTGAGAAGACAACTTCTTTGAGAAAGTTAATGAAATCTTGTGATCTGACTGACTTAAAGTTATCAAGTCATTTCTAACTCTTTGATTACAATGATTAAGAGAAGATTTTATACCAAACGATGAATTTGCAAAATGAGTGCGTGAATTAAAAGAAGTAGTTAGTGTTATTGCTCTATTAAATAAAGATTTATGAGAAGTGTTTGTATATGATCCTTTTATCGTAAGATGATTGGATTATTATACTGGAACTGTATTTGAAAATATCATAGAATGAGATGTAGCATTATGAAGTGTTTGTTCATGATGAAGATATGCTAATCTTACGCAATCAATTGATCCTAAATCTGCTCGTTTTGACTGAGTTTGATGAAGTATTGGTGTTTCGAGATTGTTTACACTCATACAAGAACGTATAAAAGAACTAGATACTAGAAAAAAATGAGTTGTTATATTGTATTTTAAAGAAACACTGCCTCAAATTATTACTTTGGCACAAAAAATGAAAATTGAAGGGGTTTCAGTTGATATCTATCCATGAGAAGATAAATTAAAAAAACAATTTTGATATGCTGATAAACTAGGAATTAAGAAAGTAATAATTCTTTGACCTTGAGAACTAGAAAAATGAATCTATGTTGTTAAGGATATGGAGAGTGGTGAGCAAGAAGAAAAATCTCTTTAATTAATCTTAATCAAATGAAAGTATATTTAATACGTCATTGAGAAACTCATCATAATGCCAACTGAATAATTCAAGGTCATGTAGATTGAAAACTCAATGATAATTGACTAGACCAAGCAAGAAGAATTTGAAAAAGATTGGCTACTGAAGATTTAGATGTTATTTTTACTAGTCCACTTTCTAGAGCTAGTGATACTGCTAAAGAAATTTTTTCATATCATCCTGATGTAGAACTCAAAGAAGTTGATGAGCTTATGGAAAGAACATTTTGAGAGTATGATGATGTATCTAAAGATTCAATTGTAGAAAAAAATTGAGAACTGTGAATGAGTTTGTTTGAATTTGCCATTAGATGAAAAGGTGCTGAAACAGATCAAGAATGTTATGATAGGGCTCAAAAAATACTATTTCTTATTGCTCACCTACAAGTTGAATCAGTATGTATTGTTACTCATTGATGATTTGCTCGTTTCATTCACTGAGCATTTCTATGAATGTGACTTCAACAAATCCAAGATGAATTTGTTATTATTGAAAATGCTTCATTAACAACATATGAATGAAAATGAAATAACTGGAATGTTACATTGTTTAATGATACATCCCATATGAACTAATTAACAAATCTTCCCTCCAAATACCTTACAAAATCCTTATACATATTTCATTAATTTACATATAAAAATTCTATGGTAGATATAGACGATCTAAAACTTCCACCGCATCATCTTGATGCAGAAAAGAGTGTGCTTAGTTGTATACTTCTTGACAATGAATCAATGTATGTTATCGAATCATTAGATTTGAAACCTGCTGATTTTTATCAAAGAGAACATCAATTAATTTATGAAGCACTTTTGGATTTGTGGGCTAGACGTTCGACTATAGATGTTGTTACCTTATCAGATGAGCTTTCAAAATGATGAGATAGTTTGGATATGGTATGAGGGGTAGATTACCTCTATGATATCGCTTCTTTTGTAATTACGGCAACTAGCGCTCATGATTATGCCAAGATTGTAAAAGAAAAAGCAACCTTACGTAACATACTGAAGACTTGCCAAAAGATATCATGAGATTGTTATGATCAACAACCAGTAAATGATTTGTTGGAACGTATTGAAAAACGTATCTTTGATCTTACACAGGTTAATCTATCTGACAGTATGTTGCATATTAAAGATATACTAAATAGTAGAATTGAAGATTATATGGAAATTGTTGATAATCCAGAAAAACTTGATGCTATGAAAGTTAATACACAATTTCATGCACTTGATGATGTTCTTGGATGATTTCAACCATGACAGTTGATTATTATCGCTGCAAGGCCTGCAATGGGTAAAACTTCGTTTGCATTAAATATCATGGCAAATGCAGCTATTAGAGGAAAGAAAACTACTAGTTTATTCTCTTTAGAAATGGGTTCTGAATCTATTGTTGATAGAGTGTTGGCAACAACTGCAAATGTGCCTATGCATAAGATTACAAAGTGATTACTTGATGAATCTGACTTTGCTAATCTTGGTGAAGCAATGGAAAAATTGAGTTGATGTAATATGTATATTGATGATGCTTGAGCTGTAACGTTAAACGAGTTGAGATCAAAATTAAGAAGACTTAAAATAGAAAAATGATGATTAGATCTTGTGATTATCGATTACTTACAATTGATGAGTGCTTGAGGATCAAAATTTGCATGAAATAGAGTACAAGAAATATCAGAAATATCTAGATGACTCAAAGAACTTGCTAGAGAACTTAAAGTTCCAGTTGTGGCTCTTTCACAACTTTCTCGTAATGTAGAAAACCGTCCAGATAAAAGACCTCAGCTTGCTGACTTGAGAGAATCATGAGCTATTGAACAAGATGCTGATGCAGTAATAATGCTATATAGAGAAGAATACTACGATTCATATACTGACAAGAAATGATTGGCAGACATATTCATTCGTAAGAACAGAAATGGTCCTACAGGTGAAATAGAATTACAACGGGTGAAAGAAAATATGAAATTCTACAATATTGAAAAATAGTTAGATGTTGTAAACATAGGTATTTTTGTATGCTTTTTCTACTGTTGATTTTCTCTCCTCGTTTCGTGAAAGGCTTCAT
>CALLUT010000084.1 GCA_938010495.1 Candidatus Absconditabacterales bacterium | reverse complement strand
GTGTGAGATAAAGATTGATATGCTACACTTCTTATTCAAACTCGTTTACAAAGCGATGATCAAGTAGATTGAATAACTTGATTAATGCAGGCAACTCTTGAAGATAGTGGGATTATTGAAGGAGAACAAGATATCTTAGAGTTGGCAATTATTTGACCCTCTATTTGAGATTATATCAAAAAATCAGCTAAATCAGCCCTTATAACTGGTACTATAATGATGGCTATATATATATTGTTCGCATTTGCATGAATGAGACAATTGGTGTCACCATTGATGTTGTGAGTGATTACTGTATTTACAATGCTTTTTGATGTTTCAATTCCAGCATGAGCATATGGTATTATGATGTGACTAGATAGTGTTATACAGGTAGATACGGTATTTATTATTGCGTTACTTACTGTTATGTGATATAGTGTGAATGATACAATTGTAATTTTTGATAGAGTAAGAGAAAATTTTGCTGATAAACAATCAGCACTAGAAGCTTGAAGAACAACTGGTAAGGAACTATTTGAATTAAGTCTATGGCAAACAATGAGAAGATCTATTGGGACATCTGTTTCTACATTACTTGTAGTTATTGCTATGTATATCTTTGGAACATGAGTATTAAAAACATTTGCCTTCACATTATGAATGTGAGTCATTGCAGGTACATTTAGTTCTATTTTCTTGGCGGCGCCATTAGCTTACTTGGCGAGTAAAAAGAATATTGAAAGTAAATAATCATATGTTAAAAAATGATTTTCCTATTTTCGAAAATAACCCATGACTGGTGTACCTTGATAGTGCAGCAACTGTTCAGAAACCTAAACAAGTTATTGATTGAATAAAATTATACTTGGAGAATGATTACGCAAATATCCATAGAGGAGATTACTCTCTTTCAGAACGTTCTGAAGAGATGTTTTGGCAATCAAGAAAAACTGTTGCAGATTGGATGGATGTAGAACCTGAAGAAGTAATCTTTACATGAAATGCTACTGGTGCATCAAATTTATTGGTGCAATCACTAGAGGTTTCTTGAATGATACAATCTTGAGATACGATTATGATTTCAGAATGAGAACATCATGCAAATATAGTTCCACGACAGATGGTGTGTGAACGTGTATGATGTACCATAATCTGGATTCCTTTATTAGAAAATTGATCTATAAATCTTGATCGATTGGCTCAAAACACTGATGCTACCGTTCGCGTTGTTGCAATAACAGCAATTTCTAATGTTACATGAACAAGTAATCATATTGAAGAAATAAAATCTGTTATAGATGATTCAACATATCTTGTGGTAGATGCTTCTCAAGCGATTGCTCACATACCCGTATTACCTCATAAACGATGATGTGATTTTTGTCGATGGACATGACATAAGATGTGAGCACTTACGTGAATTGGAGTATTGCGATGAAGTAAAAATCTACTCAAAAAAATGACTCCATCAATTGGATGATGATGATCTATTGATTCTGTTTCTAAAGATTGATACTCTTTGTTATGATCACCAGATAAATTTGAGCCTTGAACTCCTAATCTTACAGGTGTATTAAGTATTAAGTTAGCAATGGAATACTTAAAAAGCAAAGCTGAATCTAAAAATATGAATGTGTACACGATGATAGAAGATCTTGAAAGACCAATGATAGAATATTGTCTTGAGCAATTTTCATTGTTAGAGGAAAAAGGAATAGAACTACTTTGATCTAAAAAACCTGGTTGAAGGGTTGGAGTGTTTTCATTTATGCTGCCAAAATCACGTAGTATAGGAAGCTTATGAGAAAGAATGTGACAAGATAATATCTGTATAAGGTGTTGAGCACAATGTGCACACCCATACCATGCGCAACTATGAAAAATGTGAACATGTAGGCTAAGCCTATGGATATACAATGATTTGAATGACTGTAAGAAATTTTTTGAAGTACTGAAGAAGTTTTTATGATAACTTAAAGTCAATTAATTCTTGTATTTAAAGAAATAAAACATATTTTATTGTTACATGTCAATTGGATTAACAAGTATTTTTTTATATTTAAAATTATGAGATGAAGACAAAAGCTGATACTTATGAATGAAAGTTTTTTAAAGAACTAGATATTAATTCGATTCATTTAAATGATGCTCGTTTTATGCGTAGTCATTTTGAAGAAAATGTTCTTACTGCTATTGAACATGAGTGAAGAGTCCCTAATCGCCCATTATGAACTATTAGTGATTTTACTGTAGAAATACTTCCTACGTTGTTAAGATCTTCAGATGTTACATATGATTTTGAAAATGATTCAGATGTGTCAGATTTTTTGAAAGAGATAATAAGTAATCTTCTTATTTCAGGAGAAGATTCAATAAGTGATTTAGATTTACACGAGTTTGAATTGAATCGTGCAAAAAAAGAAATTAATGAACTTATTTCTTGAGGAAAAGAAAAGAAATTTTTAATTGAACAGAGCTCTGCAGAAATTTCTTTTGAAGAAGAAGAAAGAGAATGATTAAAGAAATTATGGAATAATGTATTTGAAGAAATTAATTATTTATATACTTCTTACATTACAGAAAAAAATGAATTAGTGTATGCCGCTAAACAACAAAAAACACCTTTTGATGGACTTAATTTTGCTAAACAAGAAAAATATTTTTGAGAAAATTTAGAGTTAGCATTATTGGATTTATGAATGATTCAAAATGTAATTAGATATAAAAAATGAAAACATATTGCTGCTCCAGATTATCTTCAAGTGAAGTTATGAAGCGTAGAAGAAAATATTGTGGAACAAGACTTAAGTATAAACAAAGAACTTATGTATATTAATCAACTTCATCCAGCATATGATGAAATAGAAGAGCCTACTTGTTTATCAAGCCTTATTCTTGAACTAACCAATTTAATCCAAAAAGAATCAAACTTGGAACGAAAAGAAACAAATCAAATGAAGTTAGTTGAAAGAGTCCCTCAAATAACATATGAAGATCTTATATTTGTTAATCCATTAAATTCTGATCCTAGGTTGTTTTTTTGATGAAAAACTTGAAATGCGGAATATCTCTTTTACTATGGCCATGGCTTAATAGAAAAGCACTTCTATCAAATGGTCAATAATGTTATTTATCTTATCTCAAACCTAGAAAATAATACTATATCTGAAAATAAAATAACTGAAATTACACAAAAAATATCATGAGAATGGAAACAAGTCCTTAAATTATTAGGATCTTATCATCGTTTATTAACTGATCATTTTAGTGTTTTTCGTGAATTATTTATAACTAAACTAGAAATTTGACTAAGATGAGCAAGTGGTGCTTTTAGTGCATGATTTCCTATATTGGATATACTTACTTGATTAAATACTCTAGATACCGCAAATAGATGATATTTACAAGAACACTTGAAATACTATCCTAGTGAATGACAAAGACTCTTAAATATTGCAAAAGAAATGGCTGATAATAATCAAACTATTGAGAGTTTATGAAGTTCAAAGAACTTAGATAGTGTAATGGAATTATATGATGTTATGCAGAAGAACATACATCGTTTTAGGAAGGCTCATGCTCATATAACAGCAAAAATAATTCCAGATATTTATACCTGAACTTGATGATTTAATATTGATGAATTTCTTCACTGAAATATTAAACATACTAAAAATAAAGAACGTAAGTAATCACTTTATTAAATAGCTTATATAACTATGAAAACTCTATATTTATGTGACTCTAACTTAGTTGTTAGTCCAATGGCTCAATTAATGCATAACGCAAATATTGTTGATGATTCTCAAAAAGCGGTTTCGGCTTCATTTGTAAGTGATCATTCTGATCCACGATTATATTGGAAATGAATGGTTAATAAAAATATTTATCCATTTTTAGAAAAAAAAGAAATTGAACTTTCTGATAATTTTCAAAACCAATCTCTTTTTCCTGAATTTCTCTCAAAATTAGATTTTTTTGAAAAAATTATATTTTTAACTAATCCAAATATTAGTCCTCGTTCATTTGATTTTCTTATTGAAAGCAAGACTCCATTAGAGTATGTTGAAAATAATTTCACATGAAAATGTGAAATACATGACGTTCAAAACTCTGATTTAGAAAGTGTTTATAACCAATTACTTAAAATAATATAAACTTTCTCTTGCACTGGCAATACTTTTCAGTAAAAAGTAAATGTTTTATCGTAGTAATACACTAAAATGAGTTTGACTCAATCATTAGTAACTTTAGTAGAAATTTTTTCTAAGGCTAAAACTCGTAGTCAAATTACGTGATTATTCGAAGATCTTTTGACTCCCGCAGAAATACAAGATATAGCTGACAGAATTACTGTTCTAAAGAAATTGAAAGAATGAAAAAGTCAAAGAAAAATTGCTGATGAGATGTGAATCTCTGTTACAACGGTCAGCAGAGGAAGTAAATTATTAAAATTCTCACAAAAAGAAATAAACAAATTTTTATAAGATATCTGTAATGTAATGAATAACCAAAAAATAGCATTTGAAAATGAATTTATTATTGTTGATAATAATAATATTCCAGTCAATAAAATATGATGAACAAAAGCTTCTGTAAGAATTCTTGATATTTTAGCTGATAGATGACATAAAAAAATACTTGAAAACAAGTCTATTTGATGAGAACTCGATGCTTGTCAGATTGAAATTAAAAATCCACTCCCACATAACTCAATTGAATCTGCGCAAGATGAGTTATGTGAACTTATGTCACATGTTGATTGAGTTGTAAGAAATTTATGATATAGATTCTCTGATGGGCCGGTGCCTTCTCAAAAATACACTCCTATACATTCTTGATTAGAAACTCATTATCCTAAAATTCATGATATGCTAATGAAATTGTGAGAAAATGTCAGAAAGTGAACAAATATAGCTGGTTTACATATGCATGCCCAAGTAGATGAATCCTTTGAGAAATTCGCTAAAGTTTCGAACTATGTTCGTGATTTATTGATGAAAAATAATCTGGGTGAAATTTTACTATCTCCAGAAAGACATAGTCATTATGTTTGAGTTGTAACATGATTGCAAGCCTGTTGATTTATGAAGTGAAATTACATGCCTTTATGATTTAAAGAATGATCAGATATAAAAAATAGTGTACTTGATAAAGATTGATTACCTATTTTTAATTATAGATACGTACAAGTAAAAAAACCATCAAATAAATACACAACTGAAATAAGGACTGCGGACGGAGTAACTTCGGAAAGTCAATTAATCGCTTCAACAAATAGAATGCATGAGTTGTATTTACATGCTATTGATTCTAATGTACCAGTCTACTAGTTGAATAATATGTATTGATTCTGGTTGTCCATGACCTTCTATTTGAGTAATAGCAGTTACTCATGGTAACGAGCCTGTTGGTATTCATGTTCATGAAAAATTAAAAAAATTACATTTAAATAAATGAAAATTATATTTAATTCGTTCTAACGAACAATCTTATGAGCGTTGAGTAAGGTATATAGATGTAAATTTAAATAGAATTTTTGATTGAGATTTTAGATGAACATACGAATATAAAAGAGCACAGGAATTATTACCGATATTAGACTCCTTAGATATAGCAATTGATTTGCATTCTGTCTCATATGAAAATCATTCTATGGTGTTTTGTGATTTGGCTGATTTACTCTATATAAAATCAATAATCAATGTTGATTATTTTGTAGCTGACAAAGCTTTTAGTAAAAAATGAGCACTAGTTTCATGTATAACAAATAAATGAAAAATATGATTTTGAGTTGAGTGTGGGCAACATGAAAGCTTGCTATCAATTGATATATGATATAAGTCAGTTATGAATTTGTTAATAAAAGAAGGAATGATCGATGGAGAATTTTTTAAAATGAATGCTAAGTCTGAAGAGTTTACTATAAAGTATGAAATAAAATCTGATACTCAAAAACTACAATTTACTCGTCAATATAAGCAGTTTGAAAAACTTGAAGCTAATGAGTTGTTTGCGAAATCTGAGAATTGAGAAGTAACATTTTTTGCAAAAACTAATGAGTATATTGGTCTAATGACTCCAAACGATAAAATATTAATATGAGATTGAATATGATTTATTTTTGAAAAACTGAATTATTGACATTAAATATAATTTATTTATTATAAAAACGAACTTAAAAACACGTTTTTATGAAAAAGTTATGTTTATTTTTAGTTTTATTCATTCCATTATTGAGTTGTTGCCCAGAAACTCTTCCTCAATCCTCAAAAATTATTGAACTTTTTGAAGAAGACATAGGAACAAACAATGAATGGAAAATTATTAATCATAATAAATATTATGAATTGATAGCTCCTGGACACCATGAATTATGTGGTGAAAAAATTCATCTCCTATTTAGTAAAGGAAGAAAAAAACTTACCAAATCTATTGAAGCAAACGGTGTTAATTTGGAATCTAACTGTTTAAGAAAATCTCCTTTGAGATATTCCGGTAACGAATTAACTAGGTTGAAGGAATACTTTCTTCCAATTTTTAGAAAGATATATGATGGGTAAAACTAAAAAAGATATCCCTAGCTGTCAGTAGCTAGGGTTTCTTTTATATTGAAGTTTTTATTAACTCATCTAAATCACCAGCAGTGAAATAAACGATAATACCATCATTTATTGATTGTATATTTTTAACAATTTCTTCGTTAGTTACTAACTTTGCATCCCGATATTCTCATGCCGATTGATTAAATGCATGGAGTGAACTGCTTTTTTGTATTTCATGATCTGGATAACGAGCTTGTATATCCTCAAAGGCTTCTCTAGCATTGAAAATTGGTGTGAGAATCCTATTTTCAGCTAGAGCTAAAGCGTCTTTAAATTCATCCCAAAATTCGACAACTCTTGTGATTTGATGAGGCTGGAAGATGGCAGTAATAGCTTGGTTAGGATACTTTTCTTTTAACGCTAATAATGTTGATTTTATTTCAGTTGGATGATGTCAGTAGTCAGATATAATAGAGATTCAGTTTTTATTTTTTCATATTGTTTCAGCTCTTCTTGAGAGTCATTTAAAGGAAGAAAGTGATTGATTAATTACATCATTACTATGCAATTGATATAAGAGATCTGATGCTAGTGAGGCGTTTATATTATTATGTCATCAAAGGAGATGGTCAAATGAAAATCCTTTAATTGATACTTGGTGTATTTTATTTTTATGTTCTGATTCTAAAGTATTGAGACAGTATTGTAATCATATATCTGGATTTTCTGGTATATATGCTGTATTTCTAACTTTTCTAATAAACTGAGCAAATGTTTCATAATAATCTTCAAGGCTGTCATACGAGGCGCTATGGTCTATCTCACAGTTTGTAATAATTGCATAATCAGGATCATAGTGGAAAAAATGTCTATTATACTCACATGCTTCGATGACGAATCGATATCTTTTCATAAGTGATTCTACATATGGTCATTTACGGAATAGGATATGATCCATAATACTACGAATATTAATTTTGTGATCAGAATTTATTATATAGCTAGATCAATTTCGATCAGTTATTTTTGCTCATACAATTCATACTCAAAAATTCGAATCTATCTTTGATAGTGTATTTGCTAACAGTCATGTAGTTGTACTTTTCCCATGAGTTCCTGTTATTGCAATAGTCTTCATATACTTGGAGAATTCTCCTAGAAATTGTGTATAGAGCATTGGAGGAGCGGACTTTACATGATCATTGGCTGTATGTTCTCGTGCTTGTTTTACTTCAATAACTTCCTCGGCTGCTTGTGAGTAGATTACGAAATCTCAAGGATTGACTGTATAATTTCCATGTCAAATATGAATTGTCACTCATTGCTTTTTTAATAACGAAGTTTTAATGCTTTTTACAGCATCGACTCAAACAATATTTGTATATCATAATTCTAAAAGAAGTCCAGCAAGAGAGGACATTCACGCTCATCAAATTCAAATTAGTACGATATTGTTTTGCATAATTTTACTATACAAAAAACCCTCTCGAATGGGAGGGCTTTTCGTTATTTTATTCTTTACCGGTCAGGTACAATTATTCAGCAGCTTCTTCAGCTGGTGTTTCTTCTGTAGGAGTTTCAGGTTCAGCAGGAGCTTCCTCTTTAACTTCTTCAGCTGGTGCTTCAGGTTCAGCAGGAGTTTCTTCTTTAACTTCTTCTTCAGCTGGTGCTTCCTCAGCCGGAGCAGCTTCTTCAGTTGGAGTTTCTTCTTCCTCAACATCATCAGAACCATCTCTCTTCTTTCTTACTCTTTCATTAAGAACGATATATTGATCGAAGAATTTGTCGTCTGAGAATTTTCTAGCAAGCTTAGCAACTCTATTAGAAGGTTGCGCACCTTTACCAATCCATTCCTTGATAGCTTCGATATCCATTTCAGTTTTATGGTGAAGTGGGTCGAACCATCATAATACCTTCATGTATCATGATTTTACTGGTTTAGTACGTTCTGTAAGAACAATTCTGTAGAAAGGAGATTTGTGTTTTCACCCTCTAGATAATCTAATTTTTAACATAATATAATGTTTATAAGATATAATAAAGGCTATAGTGGCTATGACGGAGGTCGTCTCTATAGCATTTGACTGAACTGGGTTGGATCGATATGTCAAAAAATGACATACCTAACAAGCATTGCTTGTTTTATTTAAGTTTTCCACCTTCAACAAATTCTACTCTTTTTCTCACGTTCGGATCGTATTTCATAAGTCTAACTTTATCAGTTGTAGTCATCTTGTTTTTTGTAGTGTAGTAGCAGTAACCACTTTCACTTCTAAGTTTAATCAAGATTCTGTTTCATTTCTTAGCCATTTTGTTGGGCAATAAGGTAGATAAATAAGTAATAAGTCCTAGCACCGGGGAGACTTGAACCCCCGACCTCGTCCTTATGAGAGACGCGCTCTAACCGACTGAGCTACGGTGCCAAAAGGTTCGGAGAGAGAGGGATTCGAACCCTCGGTACGGTTTAACCCATACAACTCCTTAGCAGGGAGCCCCATTCGACCACTCTGGCATCTCTCCAAAAGGTTAGTTTCTGATTTTTACAAATCAAAAAATGCAGTGCTCATGAATATAGAGATTTGTATTGAGAATGCAAGATGAGAGTTGTGTTTTATGGTTATAAAAGATCATCTATTTTGTGATATCATATGTACTGTTTAATACACTGTGTTGTAGCGTATAGCGATGATCAAACATCAGTACAAGTTATATGATATCATTGCTTGTTTACTCACGTTAATTTAAAATTTGTCGAATGAGCATACATGTCCCTTTGTATATGTGTTTTTATTTTTTGATGTTGAATCTTAAATACTTCAAATATTTTTTTATGGATCATTTCTTGTAATGTGCTCATTAATTTATGTGGAAGCTTTGTAGATTGTGCAGTTTCTGTGAGGTTTATTCAAGATATGTAATTTTGTTTTATGACATATATTTTTTCCTTGTTTGCTATAATTGAAGCTTTTGGGATTTTATCGTTAAAATTTCATTTGTGTAATATAGAAAGTACTAAGGGCGTTTTTTCTGAAGTCCTTTTGATTCTTCAAACTATTTTTTCACGAGAGAGTATATTATGGAAATATCGATAATATCTAAGTTCTTCTAAATTTTCAATTGATTGCAAACAAAATCATTTGTTTGTACTTTTGAAATTCTTTTCTAAAGGATGATCAGAAATATAAAATTCTTTTCGTAAATCTCTTATTACTTCATTTTTTTGCCATGCTAAAATATTAGTGTCAGAAGGAGTTTTAGTCGTGTCTGAGAGAATAATGAAATTTTCTTTCATAAAATCTTGTGAGTAAATACTTTTTTATATCCAAGTAGGATCTAATAGCAATATGTATTGACATTTTAAATAAAAATTATATTATATTTTTGTGTTTAAATTATTACATAATATTAAGGTAGAAATATCTTAGCAAAATTAAATTTTTATGCTTTCTAAATTAAAAAATCTTTTTTGTAAGGCAATTAGCTTAATGTCAGAAGATGAGTTAAATTTCACGGCAGACTGTTTATCCTTAAAAAAACCTGTAGCAAAATCATTTAGGAAACTTTCTTCTTCAAAGGAGAAAAAATCTTTCTTGAAGAGCTATGTTCAAGAATTAGGGTACAAGTCTCTTCTTGGAAAAGTTGCTTATATTACATTGCTAGGATGGAGCCAAGAGCTTAATGAGCAAAGAGATATAAGCTTAATTACTTCAGGTGAAAGGCTTTCTGATGAAAAAATCTCTGCATTATCTCTAGAGGTTGCTTTCATTACTGAGGGAGTAGAACTGTCCGGACCGGCAAAAAATGCGTTGAAGAAATTCAATGAGGAAAACCCAGAAAATCGTATCAGATACATGTATCAACTAGTTACAAGATCAAAAGATACAGTTGAAGACATTAGCGGGATGGGGCCAAAGGGTTTCATTACTGTAGAGAAACTTCTGGATCACTACGAACTTGACTTTGATTTCGTAATTCCTTCTAAGGATATGAAGAAGATCTTGAAAAAGATCAAAGCCAACAAGAAAGAGAAGAAGAGATTTCTTAAAGAGAGTAAGAAATCAAAGAATTAATCCGTTTTGTAATGGATTAGTTATGAATGAAAGTTATCGGTTCCGACCGGTAACTTCTTTTTTATTTTGCAAAGTTTCATTATATCCCTATAAACACACCATTGTTTATACATTATTAGAAAACTATGGGATACGTTACTAGGTTTGCACCTTCACCAACATGAAGCTTACATATTTGATGAGTAAGAACTGCATTGTATTGTTGGTTACTTGCGAAGCAATCAAACTGAAAATATAAATTGAGAATTGAAGATACTGATCTTGCAAGATCTACGAAAATTTACGAACAAGAAATTCTTGATTCGTTTCATTGGTTTGGTCTAGATTGGGACGCGTGACCATGAAAAGATGATGGTCTTGGGCCATATTATCAAATGGAAAGGCTAGATACGTATAATAAATATGTTCAAGAGTTGCTTGAAGCTTGAAAAGCATATTATGCTTGGGAATCATCAGAAGAGCTTGAAGTAATGAGAGAAATCGCAAATCAAAACAAAAAACCATTCCATTATAGAGAACAAGCATACACTCCAGCCCAACTTGAACAATTTACAGAAGAAGGACGTAAACCAGTAATAAGATTTAAAATGCCGATTGATGAAGTTATAACATTTGTTGATTGAGTAAAATGAGAAACAACTTTTGCTATGAAAGAATTTGGTGATCTTGTAATTGTAAAATCTGATGGAATCCCAACATATAATTTTGCAAATGTAATTGATGATTCTCTTCATAAAATTACTTATGTGATTAGAGGAGAAGATCATCTTTCTAATACTCCAAAACAAATAGTGATGTATAAAGCACTATGATTTGATACTCCAGAGTTTGCTCATCTTCCATTGATGATGAATCCAATGGGTAAAAAAATGTCAAAAAGAGATACAAATATCTGACTGATTCTCGTGCATCAATTTAGAGAAGCTTGATTCTTGCCAGAAGCTATTTTGAATTTTATAGCAATGTTGTGATGGAATCCATGAACTGAACAAGAATTTTTCACGATAGACGAACTTATTGAACAATTTTCTATGGAGAGAGTACAAAAATCCAATGCTGTATATGATTTTAAGCGTGCATTATGGTATAATAGTGAATATCTTAAGAGAATGGATGATCAAGAATTTGTTGAGACAGTAAAGAATTATCTTTTTTTATATGGAGATGAACATTGGAAACTAATTATTGAGGCTAGTGATGACGCATATTGGGAAACGTTTGCACCATTTATTAAAGTAAGAATCCAAACATTAGAGCAATTTAAAGATCATTGTGATTACTTCTTCGAAAGAAGACCTGTTGATCCAGGTATGGTGAACCGCGAAAAAATGAAAATTGATGATAGTGTAGTCCATGGGTTCTTGCATGACTGCATCCATATGTTAGAAAACCTTTCTGATGAACAATGGACTGTTGACACATTGAAAGAACAACTTGTTGATTTTATTAAGGCAAAGGACCTTAAAAATGGTCAAGTACTACGACCATTGAGATGTATTTTGACTGGAGCTGAAGCAAGTCCTGGAGCATTTGAAATGCTGTTCGTTTTAGGGAAAGAAGAAAGTATTGTAAGAATCAAAGAGTACTTAGAAACATTGCACAAAAGAGCATAATTATTGACCGAAATATTTTTCTAGCAAGAAGTTATATGTTCAATTTTCTTGTAACGACAAGATCTCTTGATTAATTTTTTCAATGTATGATGAGTTTGTTGGGAGAATCATTCCATATTTTTCTTTTTTGAAAACTTCTCATACTAAAAGGAAATTATCACTTGGATTGGTAGCCACATAGTATTTTATGATTGGGGCATCTCATACGACTGCATCGATTTTTCAATTTCTTAAATCGCTATATAGTTGTTCTGGAGTCTGATATCAAGTGACTGAAATTCATTGATTTCAAAGAAAATTCTTAATTGTAGGTCATTCCATAGCTCATACTTTTTTCCCAACAAGATCATGATATGATGTTATAGAACTTGCTAATTCGCTTACTGTTAAAGAAGTTGTAATTTGTGCAGTTAGACTGGATACGAAAAATAATCATATAATTACCCATATTACAGCAAAGATTCTCCCTTTTCGGTTTTCTGGTCTTTCGTTTTCAAATCATCACATTGTTACTACAATAAATGCTCGCCAAAATGCATCTCGAATTCATCATTTATATTCATCTCTAAAGTAATCCTGACCTTCTCACCCTCTTTCAAAATACCAAATTATATGCGCAACAACCAGTAGAATCAAAAAAGCTCATAATATAAATCCTACTATTCATGATTCCCAAATTACATTAAATAGAGAAGGTTTCGCTCTATCTTTTGAAACAATAAGCTGTAATCAAGAATCATAGATTGGTTGAGTAAAGTTCATTGATTTTTCTCTGTCTGATGTGATTGTTATGTTTGCTATTGCTCAATTTATTGACTCATTCTCAACACTTTTGATCATATCTCAAAACACCTTAAACTCTTTCCGTTCGTATTCAATATTTTGATTGATTGCAATTTTTTCTCGAAGTTCTACAGAAAATCATGTGAGTTCACTATCTTCTCAAACCATCATAAATGGCGGTCTTTCAATAGTTCATATAGTAAGTGTTTCTTGAGCAGAAACTCATGCATTAAAAAAAAATGAAAAAAGAATTGAAAGAAAAATACATTTATATCGTGCCATTATTTTTGTATGATAAACATTATCGTATTTTATGTTTTTATTGTTTTAAGTCTATACCGATATTTTTTGACACAAACACCCTGAGTCACTATACTTTAGGTATGAAAACTCTAGCTCGTATAGCATTTATGGCAATATTGTTGGCAATGCCGTTTTGAACGGTATTTTCTGCATTAGATTACCCTATCGGTGAGGGAGAATCTATTTTAACACAAAAAAATTCAGACGTAGTATGAAGTAAAATAACTGATAGCGAAGATGTATTGAGGGATTGATCGGAAGAAATTGCTAAATGATTATGAGATTCTTCATGAGAAGAAAAAATCTTTTATTCAGAAATAAAGGATACTTCTGAAGCATGGACTGAAGTTTCAAGAACACGAAAATGAATTATAAATTGGACATTATGAATAGCATGATTGGCAGCTTTGATATATCTTCTGATTCATTGACTTATGGCTCTTACGGCTTGAGCTGATGAAGAAAAATTAAAAAAATGACAATCATGAATTAGATATGCACTTATCGCTATATTTGGTATAGCAGTTGCATGGTTTATGGTGAGTATCATATTCCGACTTATTTGATTACTGACAACACCATAATGAAAAAAATTATCGTATGATTATTAGTATGAATAATAGGGTTTTTCTCTTTGTGATGAATAGTTGCGTATGATATTGATCCATCATTTCCCTATGATGTTTCTGATGCTCAGAAATGAGAAGAAGCTATAAATATATGAAAAATAATTAAGGAAGAAGCAATTGACCCTGATGACTCTGCTTCAGAACAGATCCAAGCAGCCTATAAAATAGATCTTGAAGATGATCAGAGAGCCACAGCTTATATTAAGGAGGTAATGAACCGGATACTTGCAATTATTGGTCTTGTTGCATTAACAACCTTAATTTATGGGTTTTACAGAATGATATTGACAACGGATAATGAAGAAGGATACAAGAATGCTCGTAAAATTATTGTTACAGCAATAATTGCCCTGTTTATTATTGGTACTGCATGGATTCTCGTAAGTCAATTCTTTGATATATTCTTCCAAGTGAAGAAAGACGTAGATGTATAATTTTATTATAATATAAGTAATGTTCTGATTTCCAAAAGAAAAAGATAAAATCCAAAGAGGAAAGAAAAATAACGTATTTAATACGGAAACTATGTTGCCAGTTTCCGAAATTAGAGGTGATACAATAATTTTAAAAGATTGATGAATAAGAGCGATATTGAAAATTACATGAATTAATATTGATCTAAGAAATTATGATGAACAAGAAGTAATTGTTGAGCAATATAAAAAGTTTCTTAACTGATTAGATTTCCCACTACAAATACTTATTCGTAACAACTACTTAGAACTTTCAGACTATATTGAATATATGCATAAGAACGTAAATGCTCTTGATGAATGACTTTTAAAAGATCAGTGAGATTGATATGTACAGTTCTTAGAAGATATTAATTCAAAACAATGATTAATTTATGTTAAGGAATTTTATGTAGTAGTTCCTTATTATCCAATGGAAGAGGATTCTAAAAATATCCGTAAACCATGGCGACAAAAATTCATGAACGCGTTGAGCAATGTTGAAACACCAGAAAAAATTGTAGATAGATATAGAATTTTCTTAAAGAATGATAAATTCCTTGATACGAGAGTAAATGTAGTTTCAGAGTCGCTGAAGTGAGTTTGAATGTATGCAGAAAGATTGTGAACAACTGATATTATTTCATTGTTATTCAAATGTTACAATCCTGATGCCCATAAAGATCAAGCTATTTTGGTGTAATTATAATTGAATATTATTTTTGAATTCTTCTATATTTCCACTTCCAGTACTAAACAGTGCAATTTGCATCTGTTTTTTTCGTAATTCTAATTCTTCATAAACTGCATCAGCTGATTCTAGAGAAGGTTTTAAGAATGGTCATCATGCTGTAAAAAGTGATGCTCACAGAGCCAGAGCTTTTGCTCAATCTACTCAAGAACGAACTCATCATCAAGCTATAAGATTTAGTCATTCAATTGCTCTACATTGAAGTAATGTTTGATCAGTAGTAATTCATAATCATCTAATACTATCTCACAATGAGTCTCATCTTCTTTCTCATTCAACTGCTGGTCGTGAAACTCATCAGCGTCATGATACATCTATTCGTTGAACTCATGCTTCTTTGAGTTTTTTTGCAGTAACTCAATCTATTCAATTTCATGTTTCTTTTATAATGACAGGAGCATTTAGCTTTGGAATTATGGTAGCTATTTTATCAATAAGTCATGAAAAATTTGTATCTCATTCAGGCTGTACAGCCTCTTGTAAAGGGTTTACATGAAGGAAAATTCAATCTGCTTGTATTGCATCGATAAGACGATTGCATTCATCAGCACCAAATCAATAATTAAACTGTACAACTCAAACGTTTGCAAAGAGTGGTATTGAAGGACATAGCTTTCTTATGTTAAACGTATCAATAGTTGATGGATCTTCTATAATAATTCTCATTGATCATAGTCATAATCAAATTCATGCACGTTCTGCGGCTTCAGCAAGATTCTTGTTTATTGATGATCATTTTACTGGTCATCATGTCATTGAACTTATGATAAAAGGAAATGACAGTTCTTTTCAAAAGAAATTTATAGATGTATCTACATGTTCTAAGTCTAACTCTGGAAGCGCTCTATATGGAAGATCATAGCTATCGAAACAATGAAAATTATCATCAACATTTCAGTTGAGCACAGAATCTATATGGTCTAATTTACGTTGGTTTGTTGTCATGTGTATTTAAAAATAAACTTGTGTTCAAATTCAGGTATCATTGAGAATAACGTTTTTTACGTTATCTATATCGTTTCAATTTATAATTCGTGTTTTTCAATGGTAAGTATTTCATACTTCTTGTAGTTGTTCAATTTTTTCTTTCATTCATCAACTTACGTCTCCTTCTTTTTTGTAGAAATGTAGAGAACCTATATTATCATTATTAATAATTGGAATTACGTTTCAATCTTTATCAAAAACTCAATCAACATCAGTAAGCATATAAGTGATAGGAGGAGTGAGTTTTTGTTGAATTTTTTTATAAATTTTTTCCGAAGAAACTGTTTTTGAATGGGTAACTGATCATCCAATAATAAGTTTATCGAACTGATCAAAGATTGTTTTATCATAATTATCTTCATAAATTCATTCTCCTGATATTCTTGTGTATAAAGGGAAATATTCATCTACCATTGAAAAATACTTGTGCAAAGTCGTATGTATTTTCATATATGACGATTCATTAACTCAGTATGCATTTACTGCATCATGTCAAAAATGTCATGTTCAATTTATTATGATTTTTTGCTTGTGAGTAAACGAGTCTATGAGGGTAGATGTTTTTTTTAGTCGTACATTGCGAAATTTAGATGTTCACTTTGGAGCAATAAGTGATCATCATAGTTTTATAAGGAGAAATTTATTCTTTGAGGTATTTTCCATCATGTGTTTTAACTATTGTATTTACATCTGGACGTAAAAAAGCATGTCTAGTTCAAGGTCTTATTTCTCAGTTTTTAGTAGGGTCTTCTAAAAGAGTTTTCATTTCATCAGCAGGTATCCAATGAGCATCAAGTACTTCTTTTTTATCTATATTTATTGTTGGTTTAATTTCTTTTAATCTAATAGTAATTGCCTTACTAAATATTTCATTTATTAATGTTCATTCTTTATCAAAAACATTTATCATAATCTTTCATGTATGTTCGATAATTTCTGCATTATCAGTATTGATTCATACTTCTTCTTTTACTTCACGTTTTCAGGCTATTATGCTATCCTCATTTTCTTCCAATGATCATGCAACCAAGCTAATTTGCCCTCTTTTTTTATGTCATTGATCAACTGCTTCTAAAATTCTCATGACGTTTCATGCTCAATCAAAAAGATTGATCCAAACTCATTGTTTTCAAGTTTCTCCTGATTGTATAACTGGGATATTTATTCTGTTTTCTCACATATTTTTTTATACTTTCAAAAAGGTAATTACTTCTCTAATACTTTCTTTCATGATGTTATCATCA
Source organism: Candidatus Absconditabacterales bacterium (assembly GCA_938010495.1). The sequence continues at coordinate 3,049 of CALLUT010000084.1, read as the reverse complement.
TTCAATAATGTATCAAGTTGCTTGTTTGCAGCTTGAAGATAATCGTTTATTTTATTTTTGGTTTCTTCAATCGCTCATGAATTATTTATTATTGTAATGATTTTTTCTTGAATGTCACTACCAAAATCTTTTCAACGATAAGAAAGAATAAATACTTTATCTTCTTGTGAAATGCGCTTGAATGTTTCATGGAAAAGAATTGTTTGGTTTCATTCTTTAAGATCAGAAAATGGTGTTTTATTTGAATCTGTTTCAATCACATCCATAAGGTCATCTCTCATTTGAAAGGCAAGAGCTATTGTAGATCATAAGTTTTCTACTTTTTTCATGGTATCATGGTCAACGTTTGCAAGCATTGCTCACAGCATCATTGGTCTTGTGAAGGTGTAGTATCATGATTTGAGTTTATCTTTTCGCAGAATTTTTTCCGGATCATCAACAAGAGGAGTTACTGACATATGTACATCAATCATCTCACCGATAATAACTTCTTGTAAAAGAGTCGATACAAATGTTTTTGCTTCATTATTATCAGTGTTCTTATGAACGTTTTGTTGAGCCCATGTGTAAATTAGATCTCATATCAAAATGGCTTGTCACATTCAAATATGTGCGTTGTCGTATTGAGATTCTATATATTTATGTACAGTTGGATTATCATGTCTAATAGTTCATTTATCTATGATATCGTCATGAACAAGAGCAAAAAGGTGAACCAGTTCTGGAGTCATAGAAAGTTGTAAGATATCTTCTCATTTTCAATCAAATGCTTTGTATAAAGCATAAACCATATATGGTCTAATACGCTTACCTCATTGCTGAAAAACTTGTATATAATTGATGATGTTTTGTAAGATATCATCATAAAAGAGATGTCCAACTTCGGAAATCTTACTATCAATATATTGTTCTAACGTATCGTTAAAAATTGTTTTATATTCGTCCCATTTCATAGTTACCACTTTGTAGTGAATCAGTAGTAAAATGCAACGAAATAACTATGCATAGAGTATTTGTTTCTTCTCTATATTACGATGGCTAAAGTTTGAATTATATGATCATGATTTTGATGAATATCTGCTGCGATTCATGCTGCTTCACAATGACATGAAGTTACTGTGTATGAAAAGAATGAACAACTTTGATGAAGAGCTAGTGTGTTTGAAAAAGATTGATTTCGTCGAGATATGTGACCAAGTTGGTACTTAATGCCAGATCTGTTTGATTCATATTTTGAACAATTTTGAAAAAATAGGGAAGATTATATTTCTATTTCAAAACTTGCTCCTTCTTATAAAATCTTTTTTAAAGATACAGAACATGTGGTAGATGTATTTGATGAGCTAGAAAAAAATAGAGAAACATTTGAACGCTTAGAACCAGGGTCTACTGATAAATTATATGAGTATCTTGAGTTAGCAAAATATCAGTATGAAGTAGCTATGAAAGAATTTGTTCCAAGGAATTATGATAGTATCTTTGACTTTTTTACGTGGAGGATGGCTACTGAATGAAGAAAAATGCGCGTATTTGAAAAAATGGATAAGTATGTTAAGCGTTGGTTTAAAACGCCAGAAATGCAAAAGATTATGCAATACCCATTAGTATTTTTGTGAACAGCACCAAAAGCAGCACCTGCATTATATAATATTATGACATACGTAGATTTTTGAATGGGAGTATTTTATCCAGATGGATGAGTAAACTCAATAATACAATGATTGGTCCGTTTAGCAAAGGAGTATTGAGTAGTATTTTATACAAATAGCGAAGTGACTAAGATAAATGTAGAGAATTGAATTACTCAATCAATTACGATATGATGAGAAGAAATACCATATGATTATGTGATTTCAAACGCTGATTATCATTGGACTGAAACGCAAATGCTTGAAGAAAAACGACAGACATTTCCTCAATCATATTGGGACAAGAAGGTAATGGCTCCTAGTTGATTTATATTATATTTAGGAGTGAAATGACATGTTGAAAACCTAGACCATCATACACTTGTTTTCTCAAAAGATCGAGATCAAAATTTTAAAGAAATATTTGATACAAAAGTATCACCTACTGACCCTTCTCTCTATATTTGTTGCCCATCAAAAACAGATAAAACAGTCGCTCCACCAAATCATGAAAATCTCTTTATACTTGTTCCTTTTCCTCCTGGAGTAGAGTTAGATGAAGAACAAAAAATTGCTTATAGAAATAAAACACTGAGCATGATCGAAGAATCTATTTGAGAGACGTTTCAAGATCGTATTGTACAAGAACGTGTTTTTACTGTTCAAGATTTTAAAGAACGTTACAATTCGTTCCAATGATCTGCACTTGGACTTGCTCATACAATGCGGCAAACAGCGTTGTTGAGACCAAACACAAAAAGCAAAAAAGTAAAAAATTTATTTTATGCTGGTTGATATACGAATCCAGGGATTGGTATGCCAATGTGTCTTATAAGTGGGAAACTTGCTGTTGATAGGATAAAAGAATAATGTTGTATATTATATTATGAGCTATTATTTGATGGTGAATGATGAGAACTCCCCTGAGTGCTGAGAACGCATGGATTTCATCATTATGAATAGTTTTTCTATGATTAATTGTATGTTTTTATATAGGAAAAAATTATTGAAAAAAAGCATTGCTTTGAGTTTTATGAGTAGGGTTGTTTGGAATATTTATTGAATTCATAGGTATCAAAACCTGTTTTCCATACGGTTGTTTCCAATACTCAGACCTTGTAGGTTGAAAATTTTTATGAACGTTTCCTTATACGTTGTTATTCTTATGGCCTGTTATAGTGTGTGGGATAATTCAATTCATACCATATCGTGGTAAATTATTATTATCTGCATTTTTATGATGAATTACGTTAGCTATTTTTGATTTATTCTTGGATCCGGTTGCCGTTGCTCAGTGATTATGGATATATGATATACAGCAATGGTATGGAGTTCCTTGGAGTAACTATTTATGATGGATTCTTACTTGAACAATGAGCTCTTGGATATTATTGCGCTGGAGTTCAATTCTCTTAGGCGAT
>CALLUT010000083.1 GCA_938010495.1 Candidatus Absconditabacterales bacterium | reverse complement strand
TGATGAGTTGCTTTTGGACCAAGAAATACAAAGAATTGGTCAAAATCAATGCCTCAAAAAATGAGAAGAAAGGCATTGTGTTGAGCTCTTACTTTAAAAGCAAAAGGTGAAGCTGTTGTTGCTGTAGATAAACTTATGTTTGATGCACCAAAGACTGCTGAAGCTGCTAAGGTACTAAAAGCTGTAGATCTAAATAATAAGAAGACTCTTATTGTTTGAACTGCTGATGATACTGGACTAGTTAAGTCATTTGGAAATATTCCAACTGTAACAACTGTCTTAGCTGATACTATTAATGCATACGATGTGCTATCACACAAAAACGTTTTGTTTACTGTGAATGCACTTGATCGTTTAGAATCTATGTTTACGTCGTAAATTACTATAGTCTAATGACTTATAAGCAAACACTACAAAGAAGAGCACAAAGATCTACACAAGGAAGTGTTATTTGAAAACTATCTCCTTATCAAATTCTTGGGAAACCAATGATTACAGAAAAGGCGTATAAGATGGTTGAAGATCAAAATATTTACACATTCCGTGTGCATCGTGATGCGAATAAAAATGATGTTTCATTATCATTGAAAGCTATCTACAATATAACACCGACATCTATTCGTGTTGTAAATGTTCCTAGCAAATGAAGAATGTATAGAAAACTTGTTAGAAGAGCATATAAAAAAGTATATGTTTCACTAAAAGATTGAGAATCAATTGAATTAGCTGGTTAATACTAAAAAATAGAATAAATTATTTTACTCACGTTCCTAAAGACTTACAATGGCTACGAAATCGTATAGACCATATACCCCATCAAGACGTTTTATGACAGGATATGACTTTTCAGGTCTAACTGCTACAAAACCTCACAAGGCTCTGACGACATTTATTGGTTCTACTGCTTGAAGAAACAATAGATGAAGAATTACAACGAGACATAGATGATGAGGACACAAAAGACTCTATAGAATTATTGATTTTAGATGATACGATAAAGCAAATATACCTGCTCGCGTAGAAACAATCGAATATGATCCATATAGAACATGTAGAATTGTGTTGGTATGTTATGCAGACTGAGAAAGAAGATATAATCTTGCATGGAAGGGTGCGGCAGTTTGAGACACAGTTATGTGTTGAGATGATGCTCCATTGAAACCATGATGTAGAAAAAGACTAAAAGATATTCCTGATTGATTTACTGTATATACATTAGAATATACTCCAGAAACAAAAGGGAAAATTATTAGAACTGCTGGTCAATCTGCTACAATCACTTGAAGAGATGAAGAAAAGAACTTAGTATATATTAAATTACCATCTGGTGAAGTTAGAATGTTTAACGAAAAATGTTGGGCTACTATCTGAGTTATTGGTAATGAAGAACATAAGAATATGAAGATTTGAAAAGCATGAAGAAGTAGATGGTTAGGTCGTAGACCTTCGGTTCGTGGTAAGGCTATGAATCCGGTAGATCATCCACACGGTTGATGAGAATGAGGTACAGATATTGCTTTGAAATATCCTAAGTCATACAAATGAGTACCGGTTCCTCCAGGAAAGAAAACAAGAAGAAAGAAGAAATGGTCAGATAGATTCATTGTAACAAGAAGAAAGTCTAGATTCAAATCTTAAAAATCACTATTTTACTACATTGTATAACCCGTAATGGCACGTTCACTAAAGAAATGATTTCGAGTACACCCTAAAATTCTAAAAAAAATTGCTAAGATGAATGACTCAGGTGAAAAGAAAATTATTAGAGTATGGGATAGAGCATCTCAAGTAATCCCTGATATGGTATGATTTACCTTCGCTGTACACAATTGAAGACAATTCGTAAGTGTATATATTAATGAAGAAATGATCGGACATAGATTGGGTGAGTTTGCCCCTACAAGAACATTTAGAGGGCATCCATTCTAAAGTATATACCTTGAAACTATTTACACAATTATAGCTTACTCTTATGAACAAAAGTTTAACTGCTACACTTAAATACGCTACTCTTTCTGAAAAGAAGGTTGCTGTTGTTGCAAAGATGATTCAATGAAAACCGGTGGATGAAGTATTAGTATATCTTCAATTCCTTCCAAAAAAAGCCGCTAAGGTTTTATGGAAACTGGTTAAGGCTGCTTCATCTAATGCAGAACATAATCTTAATATTAAGAAAGAAAATCTTATCGTAAAAACAGTTGATGTTGGTAGATGACCAAAAATCAAGAGAGTAAGAGCTGTTTGAAGATCAAGAATGCATGGATATATTAAACATAGATCATATGTAAGAGTTGTTTTAGATACTGTAACTGCTAGCTAGTATGTGACAAAAGGTAGACCCAAGAGGATTTAGAGTTGGAATTACACAAAAACGACCATGTGAATGGTTTGTGACTTCTCAACAAGCATGAGCGAACTTCTTTGTAGAAGATATTAAGATAAGAGAACTTATCGAAAAATTCTATTTCAGAAGCGCTATTGCAAAAGTTGTTATTAGAAAAACTAAAGTTGATGGTGAAATATTATTATTCACTGCTAAGCCAGCAAGTATTATCGGTAAAGACTGAGTAAAACTTGCAGAGTTCGAAAAGAAAATTGCTAAGTTGACTTGAAAGCAATTCAAAGTAACAGTTAAGGAAGTAAAAGTTCCTGAACTATCAGCAAAAATTATGGCTGAGTTTGCTTGTCTTCAATTAGAAGGAAGAATCTCATACAGAAGAGTTGCTAAAGGAGTTCTTCAAAAAGTTATGGAAAAGGGTGCTATTGGTGTTAAATTCCAAATTGGTTGAAGACTTGGTTGAGCAGATATGTCTAGAAGTGAATTCTTCTCTGAAGGAAGAATCCCACTACAAACACTGAGAGCTGATGTAGATTATCATTATACTACAGCACAAACTAAATACTGAATCTTAGGAATCAAAGTTTGGATCTGTAAATCAGAAAATGCTCAAATCACAAAACAAAAAGCTGCTATGGATAAAATCTAACATATATAAATGCATATTATTTACTACTTACTAACTACAGTGTAATGGCACTACTATCACCAAATAGATGGAAATTTAGAAAGCAATTCAGAGGAAGACTCAAAGGGAAAGCTATGAGAGGAAATCGTGTTGCATTCGGAGACTATGGTATGAAAGCTGTAACAGGTTGATACCTTACAAATAGACAATTAGAAGCGGCTAGAAAAGTGATCGTAAGGGTTACTAGAAAAGTGTGAAAAATTCGGTTTAGAGTGTTTCCTGATCTACCATACACTAAGTTATGATTAGAAATGCCAATGGGTAAGGGGAAATGAGATGTTGATACATATAGAGTTAGAATTAAACCTGGTAAAATTATTTTTGAAATAAGTTGAGTTGATAGAGCTACTGCAGAACAAGTTTTCAAAAAAGCAGCTGATAAATTACCACTCAAAGTTACACTTGTTGAAAGAGGAGAAATAAAATAAGACTACAGTTTATATTACTTGTAAATCACTACACAATGGCAAAATTATCTATGAAAGACCTTCTAGGAAAATCTATTAAGGAGCTTGTTGCTCTGAGAAATAAGTTAAGAAAAGAACTTTATGATCTTAAACTTAAAAATTCTCTTAGATCGTTAAATCAAACGCATCTTATTAAAGTAGCAAGAAGAAATATTGCTAGAGTAAGTGGTGCAATTACTAAGAAAGCATAAACACAACCTATTTATCTATATCTATCCTAATACAATGGTAGTAATTTGAGACAAAAATATTAAAGAACTTATCGGACTAGTGGTAAGCAACAAGAACGACAAAACAATTGTTGTTCAAGTAGAAAGAGTTAAAACTCATCCTCTTTATAGAAAAAGATATACTGTAAAGAAGAAATACTACGCTCATGATTCTGAAAATGCAGCTAAAGAAGGTGATACTGTAAAAATAAGAGAAATGAGACCTATGAGTAAGCTTAAGAGATGGAACTTAATTGAAATAGTTTCTACTCAAACAGTTGAATAATATAATTAATTTACTTTACGTTCCCCCAAAAGAACAATGATACAACAAGAGTCTAAAGTTATAGTAGCAGATAATTCATGAGCTAAAACAGCGAAAGTTATTAGAGTGCTGAAATGATCAAGAACTAGGTTCGCTACTGTTGGTGATAAAGTTGTTGTCGCTATTAAGACATCATCTCCAACTGGACAAATCGATAAATGATCTGTACAACGATGAGTTGTAGTGAGAGTTAAGAAAGAAATTAGAAGAGAAGATGGTACATACCTTCGTTTCGAAGATAATGCTATTGCTCTTATTGATAAATCTTGAGCTCCGCTATGAAAAAGAATATTCTGACCTGTAGCTAGAGAATTAAGAGCAAAATGATTTAGATCATTGGCTACAATGGCCGAAGAAATTATCTAATCAACACTCAACACTATTTATTATTTGGTTTACTAATACTACAATGAAAAAGATACAAACTGGTGACTCAGTAATTGTGATCGCAGGGAAACACAAAGGTGCTAAATCTACTGTTACTACTATCACTGGAGAATGGATTATTCTTAAATGAGTAAATATTCAAAAGAAAGCAGTAAAAGGTGAATGATTTAAAGAGAAAGAAGGGCCAATCCATTGTTCAAATATTGCACTATGGGATGAAAAATCTTCTGCTCCATCTAGAGTTTGAATTAGAGAAGATAAAAAATGAAAGAAAGAAAGATTCTACAAGAAAAGCTGAGCTGTTGTAAAATAACCACTACTTTGTTTATTGATTTACTAGACTACTATAATGTCACTGCAAAAAGAATTTAAAGAAAAGAAAAGAGCTGCCCTCAAGGAAAGTTTGTGAAAAGCTAATATCCATCAAGTACCAACTTTAACTAAAGTTGTTGTTGCTATGGGTATCGGTTCATTAGCTACTAGAAAAGGGATAAAAGACTTCTCTGATCTTGAAGAAAATCTTGCAACTATTGCTGGTCAAGCGCCTCAAATGATTTATTCTAAAAAGGCGGTATCTAACTTTAAGTTAAGAGAAAATATGCCAGTAATGATTCGTACAACCCTAAGAGGTAAAAAAGCATATGACTTTATCGAAAGATTGGTGTGATATGTTCTCCCTAGAGTAAGAGATTTTGAAGGGCTAAGTGCTAGAAAGTTTGATGGTCATGGTAATTACAATCTTTGATTAAAAGATCTTGTAGTATTCCCTGAAATCAATCCTGAAGAAATAAAAATTCAAAGTTGAATCCAAATTACATTTGGTACTACAGCAGATACAGATGAAGATGCAAAAGCATTATTAGAATCACTCGGAATTATATTTGCGAAGAAACAAGCTTAATTACCTATTTATATTTTTCATTCCTATTAGAATGGCTAGAAAAGCACTCGTTGTAAAACAACAAAAGTTGGCAAGAAAAAGACAAAGAATTTACGAAGAAATGATGAAAGCGAAAGAAGAAGGTAGAGATTACACACCTCCAAAAGGACGACAACCAACTAAATTCTATAATAGATGTTGAACATCTTGAAAAGTTAGATCATATATGAGAGACTTTTGAGTTAGTAGACAAGCATTCAGAAGATATGCTAGAGAATGAATTATAATGTGATTAAGAAAATCTTCACGGTAAGAATCTAAGAAATACATAATACGAAATTACTTTTACCATTACTACAATTGAACCAAATGTCATTTGTTAATGCTCCAATCCATGATTTGCTAATTAGAATAAAAAACGCATACATGGCAAGAAGACACACTGTTGAAAACGTTGTTCACTCAAAGTTTAAGGCACAAGTTCTAGATCTTCTACAAAGATTTAAGTTTATTAAATCTTACGAAGTTAAGGAAGATAACAATAAAAAAACGATTTCTATTGTTCTTCATACTACTTGAAACTTAAACGAAGATGTACCAATGATTAAATTCTATTCTAAACCTTCTAGAAGATGGTATGTTAGTTGGAACGAACTAAAGCCTGTAGCTTGAGGTGTTGGGATTTGAATTATTTCAACAAGTCAATGACTTATGGCTAGCCACGAAGCTAAAAAGAAGAAAATTTGATGAGAATTAATTGCAGAAATATACTAATAATTTACTTATTATTTTGCTAAAAAAGCATGTCTAGAATTGGAAAACTACCAGTTGTTATCCCTGAAGGTGTTACAGTTACTATCGCTGATGGTATTGTTGCTGTAAAATGACCAAAAGGAGAACTTTCACAATCAATAACTCCATGAGTTACTGTTGTTCAAAAAGAAAATGAAGTTCATGTATCAATTGAAGATAATCAATATAAAGCATTTTGGGGATTAATGAGAGCATTAATTAACAATATGGTTGTTTGAGTAACTGATGGGTATGAAATTAAACTACAAGTAATTGGTGTTTGATATACAGCTAAAACTCAAGGACAAAAATTATTGTTGGGACTATGATATTCTCATCCTATTGAACATGAATTACCACCTATTATTACTGCTGTAGTTGATAAAGACCCAAAGGGTAATGATATGGTTATACTTACTTCAATCGATAAACAACTTGTTTGAGAACATGCTGCTAAGATTAGATCATATAGAAAACCAGAACCATATAAGTGAAAATGAGTAAGATACTTCGGAGAACAAATCAAAATGAAAGCATGAAAGACTGCTACTAAATAATACCTACTAGTTTATATTCTATTATTGGATTACAATGCGTTCACTAGCTAAACAATTAATTGCAAAGAACAAACGTTACTTAAGAAGAAAACACAGAACAAACACTGTGACGAAAGTAACTTCTGATCTTCCAAGACTTATAGTAAATAGATCAAATAAGCACATATCTGCTC
>CALLUT010000082.1 GCA_938010495.1 Candidatus Absconditabacterales bacterium | reverse complement strand
ACTGTTTATTAAAGAAAAAATACGTAATGAATCAACAACATGAAACACAAGTAGTTCTTGTTATAAAACAATTTGAAGACAAAAATAAATATGTACCATACCTGCATAACCTAGATAACCACCATCTTTATGGAGATTTTTTTAAATGACTTTCAGTTGATGAAAGAGACGAAGTACAAGAAATCATAACAGCATATATTAAAAGTTGAATACAATCTCTAAAAACCAAATGAGGTGAAATGTTTCAAAGATTTTATGAATTACATGGAGATCTTTTTTGGGATTTCAGAAAATTAAATTGAGATGAAAAAAATACATGATCGGAAGAATTTAATCAGGTATGATGAGAAGTAGAACGCAAGCTCTACCATTTCGAACAAATACTTACCAAAAATATGATGAAAAAACCAATGGGGCTAGAAAAAGTAACAGATGCTTATTACACTATCGCCGTTAGATATTTTCCTTTCTATTACAGAATTGCTTAAACTACTCTTCAAGCATTAGGTTATATGCTGCTACTCTCATTCTACCTTTCAATCATGTTACTGTTTCTGGGATTTTTACAAAGGTAGTAAGTGATCAATTTTCTGGTTTCCAATAATTATTAAAATTATTGAAGTTGAATATATTTGGCTTTCAAATAACATTCAATGCATTTACAATTCACAAGTGATGTCGGTACGTTCTCGTTCTTTTTTTTGTTGTCATTCTATCTAAAGACCTGAGATATCATCTTACTCTAGCAGAAATTTGCAAATTAGATTCTCATCAGTTTACTCAGTTATAATATGATTCTATGTTACGTTGTTCTTGTGAAAGTAATTGTTGTATTTCAAACGGTTTAGTTACTGCATCAAGTTTTTGTTGAATAAACCAAGGCAACCCAATTTTTCAGTGAGACCTCTCAATAACATCATCAAGATAGACTATCTCAACGGGTTTTCCTTGAAATGATCATTCAAAATATCACGTATGGTTAGTCTCATGAGGATCAAGTTTCAACAGATCAACATCAAAATCTAATCACTCAATTCATTTTAAATCATAGTATGCTGTAAGCCTAGTTCTCTTATGAGGACTTATAATAATTCTATCTCGCATTAGCTCAGGATTCTCATTAATTCTCTTTCACACTAGTGGTGTAAAACTTCTTCACTGTTCATGTCATTCTTCAGACAAATCAGTAAGTGAATCTATATTTACTGAAGAAACAAATTCCCTTCAATATTCCTCTGCCATTTTTTTGACAACCTCAGGATCTTCTTCTGCCATATACTTATTATGTCTTTCTGATCCAATCGTTTGTGCTTTATAAGTGTTGTATGCACTTCGATTATGTCTTTTAAATTCATGGATTTTAATAGCTTCAAAATCAAATCAGTTTATTTCTGATAGTGTTTGAGCGTTTATATTTTTCAGTCATTGAGGAAGTTGATCAAAAGAATTTTCATCTATCATTCATAAGGTCTCTTGTGAGAGAGCTCACGGATAAAAAACCGTATTTTCTCATGTTTTAAATCACTCTTTTGGAAGTATTTGACGAAATTTCATTTCAAAAAAAGTTAATACCATAAAGCAATAACTTCTTATATTGATATATTACTTAATGTCAATAATTACTATTTCTTCTTAGCAGCAGTCTTTTTCTTGGTAGCCTTTTTCTTGGTAGCCTTCTTTTTCTTAGCAGGTTTCTTTTTCTTTTTACTTCCTAGTTCATCTTCGATGATCTTTTCTATATCCGCTTGCGAAAGTTCTGCTCCATCCATTCATTTTGGCAGTCTTACTGTTTTTCTATTCCATTTAATTTCATGAGATCGTCTTCATTTTTTAACGATTCACTCTTTTTCTTTATACGTAAATTCTTGTAAGAGTTTTGCTTTATCAATTTCAATTTTTTCTTTAATTAGTTCCAATGCTCTATCGTATTCTATTTCATATGGATCATCTGGTTGCTTAATCGAAGCAAACGTAGATCATCGTTGTGCGTATGGACCGAATCTCCCAATACTTGCTCTCACAGGTTTTCATTCCCATTCACCAAGTACTCTAGGTAGAGCAAATGCTTCCATAGCTTCTTGTAACGTAACTGTTTCCAACTGAAGACCATGTGGAAGCGATGCATATGTCACATCTTCATCTCATTGACGTCACATTTGTACCAATGGTCAGTATCTTCATATTCTTACTAGTATTGTTTTTCAAGATTTAGGATCTGTTCATAGTTCTCTTTCTCAACTTGCTCTATCAGCAGTTTCAGTTACAGATTCTACGGTTTTACGGAATGGACCGTAAAATTTTGCAATCATTTTTTGTCGATCAAGTTCTCAATGAGCAATATGATCAAATTCCTCTTCTACAGAAGCGGTAAATTGATAGTTCATAATCTCTCAAAAATGTTCGTTTAAGAAATCTGTCACAACCATTCATACTGAGGTTGGAACCAATCTTCATTTGGTCGATCATAATTTCTTTGTATCTTCTGACCAGTCAAGATTATTACCAAGTAGTGTTCATATAGCATGTGCTGTGTGAGTACCTTCATTAATTCATGCTTCTACATATCATCTTCTTTGGATAGTAGAAATAGTTGGTGCATATGTTGACGGACGTCAGATTCATAGCTCCTCTAATTTTTTTACCAAGCTTGCTTCGCTAAATCTTGCAGGAGGTTTTGAATATACCTGTTCAGCTGTAATTATGTTTCTTTCTACTGTTTCTCATACTGAAACAGCTGGCAATAGTCATTCCGACGGGTCTTTATTGTCATAGAGAGCCAAAAATCAATCAAAGGTAACTACTTCCCCCTTTGCAATAAACGTATCGTCTCACACAGATGGATTTATAGTAATAGTAGTCTTTTGAACAGCAGCTGCAGCCATTTGACTTCATAGTGTTCTTTGCCATATAAGATGATAGAGTTTTTTTTGTTGTTCATCTGCTCAGGCATATTCTCTTGAAAAATCTGTTGGTCTAATACACTCATGCGCTTCTTGAGCTCCTTTTGATTTTGATTTGAATACTCTTGTCTCAGAATACTTCGCTCAATATGTTGATGTAATATGTTTCTTTGCAGAAGCAAGAGCTTGCTTCGATAAGTTCATGCTATCAGTTCTCATATAGGTAATCAATCATGCTTCATATAATCTTTGGGCAAGTTGCATAGTTCTCGCAACAGGATATCACAACTTCGTACTCGCAGCTTGTTGCAATCAGGATGTCGTCAATGGAGATGATGGATTTTTCTTTCCAGGTTTTTGTACTACGTCATCAATCGTAAACGTACTAGCTTTGAATTGTTCAAAACGAGCCTCTACGTCTTTTTGATCAACACATTGGCCTTTCATCAATGCTTTAATACTATCTCATGATGAGGTAGTAAATAATCAATGCACTTTGAATGTTGATTGTTGTTCATGTTTTTGTATCTCCCTTTCTTTTTCTACAAGGAGTTTTACTGCAACAGATTGTACTCTTCATGCAGACAATCATGTCTTAACTTTTTTCCATAATACTGGAGAAAGTTCAAATCATACCAAACGATCCAATACTCTTCTCGCTTGTTGAGCATTTACAAGATCCATATCCAATGTTCTAAGATTTTTTCTTGCTTCGTCTATTGCAGGTTTTGTAATTTCACGAAATACGATTCTTGGAGTTTTTTCAACATCAAGTTTTAATTCACGACACAAATGCCATGCGATAGCTTCTCATTCACGATCTTCATCAGTTGCCAGCCAGACATGTTTCATAGCTTTCGCTGCTTTTTTCAATGCTGTAACAACAGCTTTCTTATCTGAACTCACTGCATATGATGGTGTGAAATTATTTTCTTTATCTATTGCTTCATTTCATTTTGCTAAGTCTACGATATGTCACATACTTGCTGTAACCTCAAATCACGCACCAAGATATTTCTTGATCGTTTTTGCTTTTGCAGGTGACTCCACTATTACCAAGGTGTCTTGCGTTGTATCTATAATAGGCGCTTTAGAAGCTCTTCTTTTTACAGGCATATAAGACTGTATAATTATTGATTCATAAAAATCAATGCAGGATTATATCACTAATACTTCATCCATTACTATATCTCGTTTATCAATTGGAATTATTCATCTTTCTAATACCTGTTCTTGATAGCACACTCAAACTTTATATGTTTCGTGATAATTAGACAACAACTTATCATACCATCCTCATCAATGACCTAACCTTACTCCTGACTCATCAAAAGCTAATCAAGGAATAAGAGCTATATCGATTGGTCACTCATATGGCAAAGTATTCTCATCAACTAGCATTCACCACTTTCAAAGTTTCTCAACTCATGTGTATTGTGTTATTTGAGGAGGTCATCACTGCTCTATTGGTAGTAAGATAATTTTTCAATCATCTAAAAATTTTTGTATTAATTTTGATATGGCAGGTTCGTGTGATAACTCAATATAAAATAAACATGTTTGACCATGAGTAAAAAATTTTATATTTTCATAAGAGACAGACTTAGATGTGTATTGCGTATTGGAAAATTTAACTCTAAGTTCGTACTTATTCATTTACATTTCTGCTGGCAAATAAATATATTCAATATCCTCTTCACGAAACTCTTGAGGAGATATATTAAATTTTATAAGTATTTCATAAAATAGCTCAACTATATTTTTATGTTGCGACTGATCATAATCTATATCTTTTGATTCAAAATATGTATCTATATTTTTAATATTTCAAAACGAGCACATGGTATAGGTTAAAGTATCTATATCAGCAATCATAGTCTTTATCATTTCACTTCTACTCATTTGCTTATAAATTTCTCATTGTTCTAGTAAGTTAAAATAGAACATAATTTCATCAATATTTATATTATTGTCAGAACAATAGATTGAAATAAGGGCTCTATCAGTAGATAGAGATTCGGATCAATTGATATGCATTATATACTTTATTGTGTTTCGATACAGCATTACTAATTTATCAAGAGAAGACTCTATTCATGAATAATCAAAAAGTTCTTTTGCATCATTAAGGTAATCATTTAATTCAAGTACGCTATATGACTCAAGGTCATAAGTAAAAACACGAAGATCTCATGTATTTGGGTCTTCATGAACATCAGATATATGAGAAAATTGATCAGAAATAAACTTAGTATCTAATCATATAATTCTTGATAACCTTTCTTCTGAATTATGCTCAGTAATATGAGCGTATTTTCATGTAACTGGGTGATCAATATATTGTTCAACCGTCAATACAGTATTTAAATCATCTTTATAATAGAATGGTTTTCAAATTATATATTCATCAAAATTTATCTCATTGTAACTACTGACATCATATACAATTTCTGAATTCTGTATTGCATCATATTTACTATTTGCATGGGTAATTGAGTTAACTTTAAGCCAATTTATTCAAGTAGCATATCATAATAACTCCATATGATCTTGAATACGTGCATTTATAATAGAAGCGCATAATTGATCTTCAGCATGTAATTGGCTGCAATACTTTTCATATGCATCATAAATTACAGTTGAACTTTTTATATCATTAATCAATATTCTAATTTGATCAGCGGTCTTTTTTAAACTCTTATAAAAATCCATTGTAATATTTAATGAACCTATTGGAAAATCTGAAAAAGCAGTATCAACCAAATAGTTTACATTTTGTACTTCTGGTATAATTTTTGGTGATTCTAAAAGAGCTTGTACAAAAGGTTTTTTAAATGCTAGTGGTTTCATCTTATTTATGGTTTATAAATAAATGCTCCAAATATATTTTTTCGACTTTTTGTTCCAAATTTTTTGGAATTCCTAATGTTTTCATAACACTCAATAATCATCAAACTAGATGTGTTGTAACAATATCACGTAACTCTTCAGAAGGCTGATTATCAGATACTCCTCTATAATCTTGAAAATTTTGAAATACTCATTCGCTCAAAATCAATCATCAGACCTCTCATTCAATAATACTTTTCAACTCTTCTATCCAATCTTGTATATTATTTAATGTTACAGTTGATTCATCTATGTCAGGCTCAATTCACGTTCTAATTACAAATTGTTTTATAGTTTGAATTATTTCTGGTCTAAATGCTATTGCTGCATCTGATGAATGAGAATCAATTAAATCAAGATCTCTATCCTCACTTTCATAACTATGTCGTAGTACATAACGAACAACACACGTTCGATATTTTTGTGTTAGATATGCAATCAATTGCTCAGTAGTTTCCATTGCAAATACTGAATCATCTAAGACATAGCTAGCAAGTTTTGCACATTCTTTTGTAGTTGGAGTTTCATGAGTATACCTTTCACACATTGCGCAACCCGTCTCATCTCTAAATGGTGTTGAGAAGAATCACTCTCCTCAAACCACAGTTTTTTGTTCAAAGCATACCAAATTTGTTTGATTTGGTTTAACTCAAAATGGAGCTACTAAAAATCTATGAATAGCTAAAGGACGATCATCTAATATAAGTACCTTTGCTGAATCTAAATAATCTACATATTTATCATCATATGCTTTATATCTAGGCTCAGCTCATAATTTTTCTACTATTTTTTCAAACTCAGGTTTTGAAGTATCTTCTCACATAAGAGATTCCTCAAATGTTAATTGTTTTCAAGGGGTTCTTCAATAATCAATTCACTGATCATCAATTCCAATAAGAGCATATTCAAAAATTTCTATTTCACGTTCTAAATACCAAAGTATAAAATCTATCATTTCTTGAGGATTTCAAATTTCTGGATTTGTTTTTTTGAGATATCAAAAATTTTCTTGTGTAGATTTTTTGAATCTATCAACGAATTTATTTTTTAATCTCTTTTTCTTTACTCACCTCTTCAATTCATTGATTACTTGTTTCGAATAATTAGCATTTGACTGGCTGATTACCATTGTTGGATGAGTATTTGGAGATATAACCAGTGGTATTGATCATACTAGTTTTGTGATATGTTCTTGTTCTTTTTTGCTTGGTAAAATCACCTTCGATCAATCAATAATTGCTTGACGAACAATCTCTCACTCAATAGATATTTCTGGCAAATGTTTCAATACACCTACATTCATCAATTTTCTTGTAAAGTATAAAGAGATATTTTTCCTGAAGATTCTATATCTTTAAAACACTTAGTGTACACCATAACTGAGTTAATTATTTTATACATACTTGCTTGCTCTTCTTGAGATAATTTATAATCTCTTAGATGTATACTTCCTGCTCTTTTGGCACAGACAAACTTCATAAATTTAACAAATAATTCTTCATATTGAATATTTTCTTCATATTGTAAGATATCAAAAATCTCAGTATGTATGAATTTTCTTTTTTCAATGATTGATAATTCTTTCTCTTCACTATTCATAATTCTTCCTAAGTGATAATCACTGTATAACTCTTTTATTATAGATGGATCTTCTAACTCATCAATATCATAATCTTGATATCATCAGGTTTGTTTTCTAAACATTGAGAGCTTAATCATAGAGAAGATAATATTTGCAGTTTGCAAATATAATTCATCCATTTGATCATCATCAAATATATCAATCATATCTAAGTCAAAAGGAGCTATTTCATCAAATGAAGCCACTGTTTTAAAAAGTTCTGCAATATCACGATCGGTATACCAATGAATATAATACCCTATAAAATATTCTTTATTATTTTTATCAAAAAACATATCAGATATGTATTCAAACTGATCAGATACTAATCATTTTTCTAAGTTAACATACCTAAATACTTCATTTTCTGGTCTATTGCTTCTTTCATCTGCTTCTATTATAATTTGAAGTCTATCTCATGTATTTGGATTAATATATGGTTCTCAAAAAGTAATTATTTCATTATTTAAGAGAACTTCATTATTGATTTTACCAGCGGTTGCAGGAATTCAAAAAAGTTCCGGATACTGAGATTGAGTAAGAGCTTGTAACATATTCTCCTCCGGTTGTGTTGAACTAGCTTCGACATATCATTCATCTCTCTTTTCAATAAGTTTTGTTAAGAAAGAACTATTATTCTTTTTAAAGAATGTACTATAAGCAATTCTATACTTTGTAATATCATAACAGGATCGTAAATGTTGCGTTATAGTATCAAGTCAAACTAATCATCATTTGCTATGAAATCTTCTCATAAATTCATCCAGCAATGCATCATCTGAAAAAACATCATCTAATGCTTCAATCGCATGATTTATAGTATTTAAGGTATATTCTCTTTCTAAACGGTCTCTTGAGCTACTCTTTATCAATGTTTCTAGGACTTTTGCTGATCAATTAATTTGAGGATGTTCTTTGATAGTTTTTACAAATGATTGTTTAGATTTATCACATAGTATCATAAATAATTAATACATATTTATTTATTTAAGTCAATATATTTACAAGTTTTTTACTATTAAAAAACCCTCTCAGGAGAGAGGGCCTTTCAAGTAATTATATCTCTTTAGAAAGAGTTTATTAGTTTAGGTATTGGCTAATTGCTGGGTCAAATGCTGTAGCTGGTACTGCTCATGATACTTTCACGAATTCACCAGTTTCATTATTCATTACGATATTACCAGGTGTTCCAGTAACTCCTAATGATCTACCAAATGCCATTTGATCTTTAACTGTTTGAGCGAACTCACCACCGTCTAGACAAGACATAAATGCATCAACATCTAATCCTTCTTCTCAAGCAGTAGCTTTAATTACATCAGCAGTTGGTTTACCTCCTTTAGCAAATAATGCTTTCTTGAAGCTTGTAAATCCTTCAGCTCATGCCAATTTACCTGCACATTCATTAGCTTCTCAAGCTTTTTGAGCTAATGGATGGAATCAAAGTGGGAAATGCATAAAGATAGTGTTAACATCACCTTCATATTTCTCAACTACTTGATCAAGTGTTCCATTATTCATATGTCTTTGACAGAAAGGACATTCATAATCAGAGAACTCAATAATAGAAACTTTAGCGTCTGCACTACCATTAATATACGTACCTTCTAATCCTTTTTTCAAATCAGCCATAGCGATTTTTGTAGGTGCTGCTGGTGCTGCTGCAGGTGCCGCCGCTGGTGCTGCTGCTGGTGCTGCTGCAGGAAAATCGAAATCGTTCAACGCTGCAGTCACTGCAGATTGTACATCAGCTTTACTTACTCAAGCTCAAGCTCAACCAAATTTTCCACTCAGTCCTAATAATAGTGTTACAATAATTAGCGCTAGTGTTAGTATTCCTACTACATCACTAGTTGCCATTCCTCCTTTTTCTTTAGACATTGTTTACATAAAATATTATAAAAATACAATTATAATACTATGTACTATGTACCTATAAATCAAGGAATCTACTTAGATCTAGAGCATTTATATTTGTCATTTCAAAAAAGACGCATACAGTATGCGTCTTTTCTTAGAAAATATGAATAGTATATTTATGATATAGTAATTCTACTTGGTCTTGATGTTGCTGATCATCAAGTTAAAGGTAAATATGATGGTTTAGCAACGTAACCTGCTGCCATTTCAGGAAGTACGCTAACAATATCAAATGTAGCTTTTTCTTCAACTACTACTGCCATTCCCATCATACGTAGTTGTTCAAGACTAGCTCATGTCATCGGAGCATCTAAAGGCATTTTTGCATTATCAGGAGTGTTTTCTCATAAGTTAAGTGGAGTTCTGTTTCTATCTTCCATCATATCTTTTATTCACATTTCTCAGTCACCATTATTTCATGAATTGTTATTTGAAAAAACAACTGGATCATGAGTTACTACAACACCAATAGAACCATCTGCTGAGCAAGAATATCATGATTCACATTCACAGTTAATAGAACATCAATCTCAGTTTTTTCAATTTCAATCATCACAGTACTCTCCTAAATGAGATTTCAATTCTCAGTCTCAACAATAATTATCTCATCACACTACTGAATCTCATGTTCATGCAGCTATTACAATAGTAATAAATGATAATCCACAAATAACACACAATCAAAAAAGTTTTTTCATCAAATTCATTTTTTGTAAAAACACAATATAAATATCTTCTTTTTAAGAAAGTGTCAAGTAATTGCAACTATAAATCAACAAAAAGAAAAACCTCACTGCAGTG
>CALLUT010000081.1 GCA_938010495.1 Candidatus Absconditabacterales bacterium | reverse complement strand
ATGGAGAAATTGGTATTATGGCGATACCCCATATGGAAGATCGATTTTATGACCAGTTGAAAATGTACAATCATTTACTCAAGATGATTTGTTTAAACATAAAGAATCATTGTATACAAAAGATAACTTAGTAATCGCTGTTACATGAGCAATCAAAGACCAGTCATATATTGAAGCAAAAATTAATGCTTTGTTTGGCATGCTTCCAGAAAAAGCTACAAATACGACTCCTCTTTTGGATCTTAAGAAACCTTGAACAAATGAATTGTTTATGACAAAAGAAACACAGCAGAATCATTTAGTGATAGGTGCCGAATGATATACTATCTATGATGAAAAAAGATATGCAGCAAGTGTTCTTTCTACAATTTTTTGATGAACAATGTCTTCAAGATTATTTCAAAATATCAGAGAAAAGAAATGACTCTGTTACTATATCTGAGCCTGACATTATCCAGGACACTATACATGAACATTTTATATATATGGTTGAATGGAAAAGTGAAGATGGGATATAGCAAAAGATGCTATCTATGAAGAGACTGCTCTTCTTCTTGAAAACTGAATTACTGATGAAGAATTTGATAAAGCTCGTAAAAATATTCAATGATGACTTGCTATGTCCATGGAAACATCTGATGAGATTGCTAGCTATGTAGCCAAGCAAATGCTCTATAAATGATCAGTGATAACTATGGAAGAACACTTACATAAATATCTTGCTGTTACAAAACAACAAATTAACAACTGTGCGCAAAAACTTGCTAAAGATAATTTATATGCGTATTGGATTGAATAATCTATTATAATATTTTCTAGTAGACGTGAGAAGAGCTACAGCGGGAACTGTAGCTCTTACTAATTTTTACTGTTTTTTAGAAAGATGGACCCCTCTAAGCTGTTTTTACACAAGAATAATGCTCAACATTATCGTTTTTTACATATTCTTTTGTTCTAAACTCCATTGCTTTAATCAGACCGATTTGATCAATTTTGAATCTTTTCACTGGTTGTTTAATCAATGGCTGTTTGATCAATCTAATTTTTCTTATTTTCTTTAGTATTGAAAATAAAAAAGGATTATGATCTTTAATTACTCTGGCTCTTTTTAATATGGCAAAATGTTGCATCCCAACGCTAAATTCAATCCGTTGCTCTGTACATACTTCTGCTATTGAAAAAGATTTTTTTTGCAGAGCTCCGTCAATAATTTTCATCCTTAATGGATGATTTATTGCCAGACTCAATAGAACTTCTTTTCTTCTCTCAAAGTTATCAGTTCCTACTTGTTGTTGATCTTTTGATAAAGTGATCGTCTCGTTCTTAAGTGTACGCATGGTACTTCAGTTTAATGCGAGTGGATTAATAATCTTTTCTTTCTTACATGTTTCCATGCAGTTCGGGGATCAAATAAATGATTTAAGAACGTTCTAGATGTTCATGCCCTACCCGGTTCTAGTATTTAGACTGGCACTGTTTCAATATATTTCCTCGCACAAGAAATATTATTCGCAGCTGAAAGTGGTTACATTACCATAGAGGAATGTAGATACGGGACCAGTTGTAAAACTTTTTTTACTGCATAAACTTATCTATAATACGAAAAAAGTCAAGCTTAACCTTTG
This sequence comes from Candidatus Absconditabacterales bacterium, assembly GCA_938010495.1. Next base: position 1,670 of record CALLUT010000081.1, on the reverse strand, counting down.
TCAAGTTACATGAGTTTGTTTGCATTATCTGTATGCTTAGGTATAGTAATAGTATTGTTTTATAAAATATGTATAGGAATGGCAAGGACGAACAAACGTGGTATCGCTGCGAAAAAAGCACAAATTCAAAAACAAGCTGGGCGTTTTAAATGAGCAAAACGTTTTACGTACCCTGCTAGAAAATTAAGTATCGAACAAGCTAAAGAAATAGGAGCTGTTTGATCTCAAACTAACCCAAAGGGTCACACATACAACTGGTTTCTTAAAGGAAGAAAAGTGTGCTGGGAAACAAGATTACGTGTAGATCCAGATGGATATAGATTTATTAGAACACCAAGTTGAGGTTCTGATTTTGTTGAAGTGCCTATTTCAGGATGGTTAAGAAAAAAACTTGCTAAAACTACACAATACTAACATGAAAAAAACCTTTGCTAGAATTCTAATCAATAATAATTCCCTACACGAGATGTAAGGATGACTTCTAGTATATATACTATAATCCCCTTTCTTCTCGATAAGAGATGAGGGGTTTTTTAAATTGTATTATTATCATATGAAACAACCATTTCGTTTATTATATTACTTGAATTACTATTCCAGTATTGAACTACGAATATAAAACGATATTGTATAACCAATTCGTAAACATCTTTATAATCTTATTATAAGAATAATGTTAATTCAAGATATTAGCTGAGAACATATTGATAAAGCCATTAACCTCCAAGGATGGATTGATCAAACAAGATCTTCATGAAAAATTGCTTTTATTGTCCTAAGAGATGGTACATGATACATACAATGTATTGTAGAAAAATCTGTAGTTTGAGATGAATTATTTAGTGATATTACTTGATGTGGAATTGAATCTGCAGTTGAACTTGCAGGTACCATTTCAAAGCATCCCAAGAAAGAAGAATACGAGGTGCAAGTTGCTGCTCTTACTGTGCTTAGTACATCAAAAGATTATCCTCTAGGTCAAAAAGAACATGGTGTAGAATTCCTTTTTGACAATAGACATCTTCACCTAAGAACAAAAAAACAACGAGCTATCCAACGTGTAAGAGATACTATTATCCACGCAACATACGACTGGATGCGTGATAATACGTATACAAAAATTGATTCTCCAATATTTACTCCTACGTGTGCTGAAGATAGTACAGAACTCTATGAAGTAGAACATACTAACGGGGAAAAAATGTTTCTTTCTCAGACTGGTCAAATGTACATCGAAGCAGCTATTGCATGACATAGAAATGTCTATGATTTTGGTCCAGTATTTAGAGCAGAAAAAAGCAAAACCCGTCGTCATTTAAATGAACTCTGGATGATGGATGCAGAGACTGCATTTTGTAATAATGACATGAATATGGATATTCAAGAATCTCTTGTGAAGTTTATAATTGCAGAAGTACTTCGTGTAAGATGAAGTGAATTAGAAATTTTGGAAAGAGATACTGCTCTTCTACAAAGCTGGATAGAATCTAGTTTTCCACGTATCACTCATGCAGATATTGTAAAACAACTCCAAGAAATGTGATCAGATATCAAAGACTGAGAAGACCTTTGAGCTGATGATGAAGAGATGCTTATGAATCATTATAAAACGCCAATTTTTGTAACAAACTTTCCATTGGAAATAAAAGCATTTTATATGCCGGAAGACC
>CALLUT010000080.1 GCA_938010495.1 Candidatus Absconditabacterales bacterium | reverse complement strand
TAGCATTAAGTTCCTGATATAGTGATGATATTGAGATACTACATATGATTTATGAGACATGAAAACACATACAATCTGTTTTTCCATCTATTAAAAATGTTGGTCTTATGTCTACTATATGAACTAGAAAAACAGCAGTGTATGATGAAATTTTATGATCAATGTGATTTAATGTTATTTATGTTGAAGAAGTAAATCAAAATAAAATAGATAGTGCTATTTCTAATCAAGAACGATGAATTAAAGCTACAACTCCAGTAACAAAAAAAGCTAAAGATAATCTTGAAGAATCATGTAAAGAACTAAAAAGTCTTGGTTCAGAAATTATAATTCTTGGTTGTACAGAAATACCTTTGGCATTACGTCAAAAGAAAATTTATGATATAGATCTTATTGATCCAACAACAATTTTAGCAAGAGCTTTAGTAAAAGTTGCTAATCAAGAAAAATTAGTTGAGTTATAATACTACTCTCTTTCACTAACCTCACCTACATAAGACTGGATCATTTGTTCGCGAATTCATTTTTCTGTTTGTGCTCATTGAGCTAGGATTCGCATAAGTTTTGCTTCTGCCATTACGGAAGTTATATCTCATCATGCAATTGCTCATGCTTCCAAAGCTTCAACAGCACACTCATCATTCACTTCTTTGAATGAATTTCATCAAAGAAATTTTGTCGTTACAATAACGGGTACTTTATACTCCTCTACAGCCTTTTTAATAAACGGAAGCAGCGAATAATTTCATTCTGTTGGAACAGATCATGCACCAAATGATTTTAAGATAATTCACTTACATTTTCCAGAAAGAATAAAATCTTCAAGAAGATACGGTGAAAGTCATGGAGTAATATCCATACTCAAAATATTATTATTGAAATGAGGATTTAGTGTTAACTTCTTATTTGGATCTGCTTTTTTAGCAAGTGGACTAAAATGGATTCATGTTGCGGTAATATCTCATAACGGTGGAAATGCAGGCGAAGCAAAAGCATCAAAGTCTGACTCACTTACTTTCATAGATCTCGCACCACGCAATACCACGTGATTAAAGGTAATCATTACTTCAGCAATATTTTTTTCTGCAGCTTCAACAGCTGTTTTGATAGCATTTTCAAAATTAAATCTCGCATCATTTCCATACACACTCAACGGTAGTTGTGATCACGTAATAACTACAGGTTTTTGTAATCAATCACCAAAAGCGAGAGCAAGAGCACTAGCTGTATTTGCCATAGTATTCGTCCCATGGGTAATTACGAAAGCATCATAATCATCATGTTTTTTATAAATATACATTGCCAATCTCGTCCAGTCATCTGGAGTAATATTTGCGCTATCTTTATTTGCTAGGATATCCATTTCAATATCAGCTACTTCATCCATTCTTGGAAGCATAGCAAGAATTTCATCAAGATTTTTTGCCGGTTCAACTGTCTTACGTTCTTCGTTTACAACCATTACGATCGTCCCTCAGTAACCAATAATTAGTATTTTCTTTTTCATATCGATATGTATACATATGCTATAAATGTGATTTTTATAATGGTTGTCCAGTAAATCTCAATGCCAATTATTCCAATAGATATAGTTTTACTTCCTGAAAGATCAGTTTCTGATTACTGTATTGAGATAAACAAGTCTCTTTCACCAAACTATATTTTATGAAAAGAAAAGAAAAAAACCTACCACACTGTAGTATACTAAAATGATGTGTAGATAGTAATTTGCTACCACAAGTAGTCTCTGTTATTAAAAAGTTTCTTCCTAATATTATAAAAGTAGCTATAGTTGAAGCAAAATCATGATTTGAAGAAGAAGAAAAAACAGCGGCAATGGTATTCAAAAATCCTGAAGAAATTGACCAACTTCGTACAACACTCTTTGAAGAGTCACAAGATATTCTTATTTATGACACATCTTTTGCTCAATTTCCTGAGGTAGTTAACAACACAACGCACAAACGAATACAGCAATACCCATCTACTCTTGAAGACAAATCGTATTTTTCACATATATCGTTATGATTTTGATTTGTTGATAGTGAAACTTTTGCTCTTCCAGCAACAATAACTTTCGATACACTAGCAATAACTCGATTATGAAATCGATGTAGTAGCCATGAAATAATAGAACAATTTAGTTTATAAAAGTATCCCATGTCCTACTCCAACCTCCACATCTTAGCTGATTTTGATTGAACCCTTTCTCATCCATATAGTAAAGAGTGAGAAAGAATCTCATGAATTATTGCTCTTATAAGACTCAATACTCTCCTTTGAGAATGACAAAAAGAACAAGCAAGTGAATTATTCAATCACTACCGACCTATCGAACATGATCCATCTATTTCTAAACAAGAAAAACTTCCACTCATGGAAGAACGATGGCAAAAAGTGAATGACATACTTATCAAACATTGATTGTCTATGAACACTATCCAAGAGATTATAGATTGTGGGCAAGTTAGATTTAGATCATGATGGGAAGAATTTTTCTCGTTTATAAACTCCAATACCATTCCACTTATCATCTACTCTGCTAGTGGTATCTGAACACCAACTATTAAACTTTTCTTAGAAAAACATAATTTGCTCAATGATTCAATAAACATCGTTTCAAATGATTTCAATCGAGATGAACAGTGAAACGCTACAAGCACAAAATGACGCATTATGAACACATACAACAAAGATACGTTTCAACTTTCTGATTTTGCATGGTTTGATGAAGCGCTTGCTTCCCGTAAACATGCAGTAGTTTTATGAGACTCATTATGAGATATAGATATTGGAAAGACACATACATTTGATCACGTTACTTCTATCTGATTCCTAAACAAAAAACAACCAGACAAAGAAAGTCTAGATGCTTATACAGAAACATTTGATTATGTACTTAATTGGGATAATTGATTCAAAGAAATACTAGATATTATACAATAATTACATCCAGAAAGGTTCTTCATCTCACTCTGCTTCATCCATGTCGTATTCTACTTCATGCACTTCATTTGGATTATAACGGAGTTTTTTCTTGAGTCATGTAAGAGTTTCTATTTTTTTTGCTCATGCAGCATCTTTTAGAAATTCTGAATACCTACGTTTATTTGGTACGATTACTTTATCTAATTTTTTCTTATCGTGTAGATAGTCCACCAAACAAGCAAAATCTCAATCTCCACTTACTATAATCGCCTTTTTATACTTGTCAAAATCTTTCATTGCCTCAAGAACAAGTTCAGTATCTATGTTCCCCTTCAACGGTCATTTACCTCACACATTCATTTTTCTAAAAATCAATTTATATCCGATCGCTTCAAAAAAATCATACATCTTTTCAAAGTTTGGATGTCGACCCATAAACATTTTCACACTATCAACTTTATGCTCTTTCTTGAGTCGTTTATATAATTTTTCCCGATCCATTTTTCGTCATTGCTTAATTACTGAGACGTTTACGTTCTCGTTATCTATGTATGCATAGATTCATCATTTCTT
>CALLUT010000079.1 GCA_938010495.1 Candidatus Absconditabacterales bacterium | reverse complement strand
AAGTATTCTTACAAGAAGTGAAAATTACATTTTCTTTAGAGCCATATCAAACACTAAATGATTAAATGCTTTCTCTAGAATACAATGATGGAAGTATATAAGACAGCGATGCAAAAGTGTTTGATTAACTTGAAACTATTGAGGACATACTCTTCGTAAAACATGGTGATATCATGCAAGGAAAGCATGAGTTCCATTATCAGTAATTCAACATAAACTGAATCATAGTTCACAAAAAGTTACATTAAGATATATAGGAATCACACAACAAGAAGTAGATGAAGCTGTATATAACCTAGATTTATAATTACAACAATAATATGAAGTGCATAAGTAAGAAAAAAGATTGATCAGATTGTAATGCATATGCTATGAAAGACTGCGAGTATTGCTACCTTCACAACCCTAACATCAAAAATTCTGAGAGGAAGAAAGCTCAATCAATGGGAGGTAAGTCGACTTGAACCAATCAACTACGCTTAGAATCAGTTAATATTGATAAAATAGATGATATTTCACTACTCTTGGTAGATACAATTAACAGAGTAAGAGCTTGAGAAATGGATGTCAAAACTGCTAACTGTATAGGTTTTCTATCTAGTAAATTAATACAAATTACTAATGAGAGCACAAATTCTGATATAATAAGTGAGGAAGAGTTAATAGATACTCTTCCAGAAAAAATTGTAATTGAAGTATTAGAAAATTAGTTAGTAATTTTTATGGATAGAATACTAATTATAACTATGCAACTTTTAATGTTTTCTTTTACGTTAACAATATATAAATTAATTGTAAAATTAACTCTACTTTCATTCTAATAAAATAAGATTAAATTATATCTATTTAAGTATAACAGATTATTATGAAAATAAAAAAGACTGCTCTCATCATTTCGTTTCTACTATTCACGTCTTTAGTCTCTGCTCATTCATGATGAACAGACAATAATTGATGTCATGCATGAAGTGAACCATATCATTGCCACAATGAATGAAATTCTTCAGAAGCAAAATGTTATGAAATATGTACAGAAACTTGATTTGAAAACTATCAAGAACAACAAGTAATAACCTATAAAGAATATAGTTCTGAAGAAATTCAAAAATATTGCGATTTTAGAATAGTTCCAATGGCATGAGGTTCTCCATGTAAGTATCAAGCTTCTGCAGGAACAACTGTAACTAAAGAATGAACACCAATAACTAAACAAAGAGAAATATGTATTAACTATGAAACTGTGTGTAATTTAAAAACAAATGAAAAGAATATTGAAGAAATACCGAATGAATCAACACACAAAAAACTTAAAAAAAGTTCAAATAATAGATATGCAGGACAAGCCATTATTCCTGAAAAGAAACCTGAAACATATGCTGATAAGATTGGTAGATTCCAACAAGCGAAAGCAGATAAAGTAATTACGATATTGCAAACTATGGCTGATGATCAAGTCATAATTAAATTAGTCATGGATATATCAAAAAAATTAGATGAAGATTCTGAAAAATATAATTTAGCAATGTATATGATTAGTGCTTTAAATAACGAACCTTCATAATCATAGAGTATATAATATTATGTAAATTTTATGATTATAATTTGGTATCATATTATGCAAAACAAATTACATATTTCTAAGAAAAGAATTATTAGAGAGGTTGATTTAGAGTTACATATAGACTCTAAAATTCCATATGAACAATTCATAAATTCAAAAGAAGTTAAAAAAGAAAAAAAGTACTTACTGAAAGAACATAAGTCAAATTATCTTTATAACTGGTTTAAGAAAATTTTTCAATGAAATTATACGTTAAATAAAATAGAAGACGATGAAAAAGTAATTGCACTTAAAAAGCTTCGATTGCTGGTACAATATGATTTTGAAGAAGTTTTTTTCGATGCAAATGATTCTCTAAAAATGAAAGAAACTTGCCCAAAAGAGGTTTGGTTTTCAGATATTCCTTTCTTTCAATATCTTGATTGTATCAAATCAAAAATATGAAATAATCAATTTATATTAAACCCATCGGAAAAGATAAATGAACGAAATCTATTTTTAGATATGAAATTAAATGAAACTCAATTACATCAAAATCAAAAATATAATTCAATTGCCAACCTTTTTCCGAATTTAGAAAATAGCATAGCATTATGATCATTAGATAGTGTTAAAATTGAAACATCAATAGAAAAAAATTATATAATTGATTACTTATTTTTCATTTTAACTATTGAACCTCAAAAATTATTTTATTGTTATGATAATATAAATTATAGATTTATAATATGTGATTCTTCTAATCTCAAAAAAATAACAACAAATTTTACAGACAATATTCTAACATTAATACGTCTTGATCATTATATACAAGAAATTCTCATTAGTAAGGTGTGAGAAAAAAGATTAGGTAACATTAGAGATAAATATAAAAATTGATCATTATTAAGGCAACATAGTAACCAAAATATTACTGAAATAAATTCTTTCATTAGTGATAGCGAAAAGTTAGATATCATATACCGTAATACTATAGATTCATCACTCACTGCTCCTTTAAATTTTGATTTCTGAGATATTTTTTATAGTCATAATTTTAAAGAGCTATCAATATGAAATTTTAAGAGAATGAAAGTATGAAACGATGAATATGAAAAACTTAAAAAATTATTCAAAGCTAAATATAAAGATTCAAATGAGTGAAAACTTAATAGATGATTACAATGTCTATTTACAATATTTCTTACATGAGAAA
>CALLUT010000078.1 GCA_938010495.1 Candidatus Absconditabacterales bacterium | reverse complement strand
TCTTTGATCGCTAATATTTTCATTTTGGTTTTTTGTTGCTGCTACCATTTCTAGTGTTATTAGTTGATATGGATATCGAGCATTAGCAATGTGAGGACGTTCTACTATGGATAGTATTAAACTTAAAAGCTTCAAAGATGTGTTTTTATGAAAAAGAAAATTTCTTACTCGTTTATCAACATTCCCAACAGTATATGTTTTCAAAGAAATAGTTTGACCAACTGTTGATACAGCCATAGTTGATCTAGACTGAACAGTTGTTCCCTTTAATTTAGAAATGACAGACTCAGTAGACCAGACTCTAAAAACCTATCAAGAAGAATGAATTCGTATAGTTATATATTCTAATAATCCAAATAGAAACAGACTCTTAAGAATTAAAGAACGTTGATTTGATGTATATGTTTGATCATATGCAAAACCACATTTAGAATGATATCAAGAAGTTGTTGATGAATTTTGAATTACTCTCGCATCATCGGTTATGATATGAGACTCCCCTGTTTCCGACTTGCCTTATGCGTATCCACAACCAATGTATTGATCAATCCTTATAAAACCGATCCTTCCAAAATGACTATGAATACTTCCATGGGTCCATTATTGTTTTAGTAGCTTTTTACAGTTGTTTGCGAAAATTGCATAAAATAAATTCAATCAATATACTTAAGTAATTACTTTATTATGAAAAGATAATGACTTTAGATGAATTGGATAAAAAACGTCTTGATCAGAAGAATGATATTGAATCATTAAATTCTATTTACGTTGATCAATCAAAAGAAGAACTTCTTGCTACTTTTCATATGGATGATAATTATATGAACTCATTTTATTCAATTCTTGAAGACATCATTCAAGGAGAAATGTTAAAGACTCCTTATCCAAAAATTCAAACAAGATACGATGAGTTATCATTTTTTTTAAAGGGGAAAGGCATTTCAATAATAGATTTTTTTAACACCCATTATAACAAAAGTTCCAAGTCTATTGTATCAAAAAATAAAAAAAACATTACGTCAAGAACTATTGCTTTTGAATTGGAGGAAAAAGGTGTTTCAAAAAAGGACACAGTACTTTTAATTGGTCATATTCGTAGATTTTATATGTCAGTATTAGAACTCCTTGTAACTATAAGATTTCAAGATAAACATAAAATTGCTTCACATAGAGCTATGGGGTATTGAGAACAATTGTCTTATGAAGCTATTGATAATGCTATGCAATTATGAGTAAAGTCAATTGAGATAGATATTGTACCAACAAAAGATTCCGAGTTAGTAGTTTCTCATGATTGAAAAACAGTAATGAATGAAAAGTGAATTAAAAGAATTAAAGATTTTTCATTTGAAGAAATAACAGATGATTGAGGATTGATAGATAATACTCGTTGAAAAATTTACAAGTTTGAAAATTTATTTCATCTTTTAAAAAAGTATCCGAAAACAGCTTGATTAACTGTTGAAATAAAAGCTCCATGATGTGTAAAACCGTTATTACTATTACTAAAAAAGTATCCTGAATGCCATAAACAACTCATTATAACTTGATTCGATGCCTCTGAATTATTGAAAATCCATTCAGAGTATCCAAACATTCCAAAATCATATAATACAGCTATTACAAAGAATAATGCTCAAACACTATTTAATCAATCACCTCATAAAAAGGAGTGATATAAATTCCCATGATTTGAAATTTATTTTTGAGGTAATACTCTCCCTTCATCAAAAAAGTATACGTTATTTTGCCAACATACTGAACTTCCAAAAAAAGTTATAACTATGTTAAAAGAGAGTAAAGGACGATTAAATGTGTGAACATATTCCTGATTACTAAATGCTTGAGTATCTTGACTAGGTCTTAAAACTTTATTAAGTGAAAAAGCTATGAAAAAATTAAAAGTAGATGCAGAAAAAAATTGAATAAAACTAAATAACTATGAATCTCAATTAAAAGAAGTAAAAAATAGGTTAAAAGATAATGATCGTTTTTATGTAAATGAACCAATTCTAACTAGAAGAGATTCTTTAACTGCTTAAAATTTTCTTCAATAATATATTTCTTGTATACGTTTATCTGAAACTCATAAGATATACAGTACTTTTACATACGTATTTATAAGTACTCTTTTGAATGCTCATGATTTAGTAAATGCTCTTGGTGAAGTTAGAACGTGGTCTCTTATGATAAATAATTTTTTATTATGTTTTTTATTATACTTTCTCATCGTCTTGAGTAGTTCGAAGTCTTCAAAGAGTCTAATTTCTTTATACTGACCTACTTCGTTAAATATTTTTCTGTCTATAAAATGTACATTATCTCATCGTAACATATATTTAATAAGTGTATTTGTCCATCGGTTCATAAGTGTAAGTCCTCTCGTTGTTGTAGTGAACTGTTTATAAAATCATCAAAAAACATATTTTTTACGATCCATTGTTGATAATATTTTTCAAGCAGTAAGAGGTAATGTTGTATCAGCATGAAGAAAAATAACAATATCATTTTTTGTTAATCTAGCTCAATGATTCATAGTTTGTGCTCTGGATTTTCATGGAGATTTTGTATGTGTTATTGATTTGGATTTGATAAGATCTTTTAGAGAATTATATATCTCATCATTATCAGACTGGTCAGAAACAATGATTTGTGTTCATTCTCATAGCGCTTGTAATGCATTTTCAACTGTTCCACGAATAAGTTTTCATTCATTGTAGCAAGGAATAACTACAGAAAGTGAATTTACCATCGTACGTCTTTAAGTCATAAAACATATCATAATCAATTCATTGTACCATGAAGTAGTGGTGTAACGATAAGAATCGCTAGTAAGTGATTTCGCCCAATCCAATAAAATGGTGATACAAAAATGATACTTGATATAACCCAATCAAGTTGAT
>CALLUT010000077.1 GCA_938010495.1 Candidatus Absconditabacterales bacterium | reverse complement strand
AGTATTGTAAATGATCCAGACTGATTTGTTCAAGAATTCTTTGTTGGTAAACGAAATCACTATTTAGAATGAGTGTTTTTTATGAATAACTTCCATTTGCGATCTAGGTATGGGGGAGATTCTAAAGAGTGGGACTATGTATTTTCAACAACTCATTCTAATCCTAGTTGGACATATGATTACAGATATCAAAAATGAAGTAAAGTAAAAGCTATTTTTGAAACCATTCCTCGTGCACGAACGACTCATCTCGCAAATACTTTGACTACTTCATTGGATAATTTATTCATCATTCCATCAGTGACTCATTTATATAATAATATTGGAATTGGATATAGACATTTTCTAGCGGAAGCTGCCACAACATACGCAGCATATCGCTCAATACTGACTTCATCAACATATAACAACTGAGTTGACGATAGAGTTCTTTGGGATACATGATATGAATACGCTGTAGCTCAACATATAAATAATGCTATGTGAGTATGATACGCTCCAACTCCAGAATACCAATGACATACATTAATGACTTATCCAGAAGTTGTTTCTCATATTCAAAATTGAGATTTCAATAATTCTTGAAATAAATTAGAAGTTTCACCAAATAAGAGTATTCGATGATGATACTTCCTCCCTACAACTTATTATGATGATTTCACTAGCGAGTCAGCAGTTTCTCTTCATTGATTATATCTATGAGATGATGCAACATGAGAAGTTACTTTCAGATATAAAGTAAGAGAAGATATTGACCCATCAACAACACAAATATGTGGTACTTCAGTTGTTGCAACATCAGCGGTTTATGATATTATTCCAAATCCAAGTGGATCAGCTTCTCCATGAAGAGAACAATGAGAATATATATTTGGTTGTGATGATAGTTGAAATCTGATTTTAGGATCTGACTGAACAGATATATGAATTTTTTATGAACCAAGTAGTGCATGTTTGACTAATGCTTGAGTGCCAACTAACCCAGCAGTATTCACATGGCATAATGAAGCAGATGATTGAAATGGCCACACTAATTGGTGACATAACAATATTGCATTTAGATCAGAACAAATTCCAGGATTTAATAATATTCAAACATCCTGTCTAACATTAGAAACATTAGATAATGAGATTAGTATTGATAAGTTTGCTCCTAATATATCGTATAACCCTTGAGATACAGTAACATATACTATTACTGCATGTAATGAATGAGTATGAGCTATCAATAATTTATATGCAACAGAAGTGATCCCTGCTTGATTATCTTATGTCTGAGGAGTAACAGCATATCCATGAACGCAAATTTGAAATAAAATGAAACGGGATTTAGGATTTGTTCCATGAACATGATCAGCCCCAAATAATTGTATTACAATCTATCCTGAATTTGAAATTGATTCTCAATTTTCATGAACATCCATTAGTAATGAAGCATTTGTAAGTTATGATTATAATTGAGTAGAAATTACTGATTCAACAGTGTGAAACAATAATGATGCAGCTTGAGTTACTGTTCAACAAACTGTGACTTCTGTACCTGTAGTAAGCAATACACCAGCAATTTGAAAAGACGCTACTCAATTGTGAGATTGATATGCGTGAGACCAAATAGAATATACACTAACATATTCAAATTTTGAAGACGAAGAAGCAATATTTAACTTGTATGACGAATCTCAAGAAGGATTGATACTTATTTCTGCATGAACAACCAATTGAGTTGTTCCTGCTATTTCAACTATTTGATGAACTACTTCAGTTGAATGGTTATGAGTGTCTGTTCCTGCAAACACTTCGCATACAATTACTATGTTATATCAAATAGATGGTGATGCTGATGATCGACAAGAGTTAAATAATGATTTCTGGTATGACTGGACTATCACTAATGATTGTATAGCTTGAGATATTGATCTAACAAATAATGTAGACACTGTAATGTTATTATCTTCTCTTTCTTGAACAATATTTTTTGATGAAGAAGACGATGATGATTATATGTGAAATGATTGAATAGAATGAATTACTGTAACATTAACAGATTGAGTAGACACTTGGACAACGACAACAGATGAAAATTGAGAATATTCATTTGATGGTCTTGAACCTGGTGACTATGAGGTTTCATATACGAACAATACTTCATATATACCAGATAGTAATAATGAATGAGAACTTAGTTGATCTGGTACTGCAACATGAAATACAAATTGAATTATGACTATTGAAAATATTGCAATAACCCCATGAGATGAAAGCATTAATAATGACTTTGGTCTAGTTGAACTTCATAGTTTGGCTGGTAATATATATGTGGATATTACAGACTCTGATAATTTTGAAACGTTAGATATGTGACTGGATTGAATTTATGTAGAACTATTGGATGGTAGTTGATCAGTTGTTGCATCATGAGTAACAACTTCGTGATGAGAATATTTCTTTGATGGTCTCTATAATGGTGACTATACGGTTCAATATACAAACACAACTTGATATAGCGATGATAGTAGTCAGGTTGGTTCTGTTTGATGAACATCTTCGTCAACTACTCAAATATCTTGAATCATCCTTGATTGAGAGGACTGAGAAGATTATGATTTCTGACTAAGGCCAGTATGTGGAGACAGTATTACAACAGCTCGATATGTAGAATGATGAGCGATTGTTAATGAATCATGTGATGATGGAAATAGTGATAATACAGATGGATGTTTAAATTCATGTGAGGTAGCAAGTTGTTGAGATTGATTTGTTGAATCATGAGTTGAGGCTTGTGATGATGGTAACACAAGTAATCAAGATGAATGTCTAAACACATGTATAATAGCTGTGTGTTGAGATGGATATGTAGAAACATGAATAGAATCATGTGATGATTGAAATACGAGCAATAACGATACTTGTAAAAATGATTGTACACCAAATGTATGTGATGATTGATTTGTATGACCATGAGAAGCATGTGATGATGGAAATGGAAGCAATAGCGATGCATGTTATAGTGTAAACGATGCATGAGCATGAATCGTAGCATGTTCTCCAACAACATGTTGAGATGCAATAACACAAGCACCAAATGGAGATGGTCTCTATGAATCATGTGATGATGCAAACACAGATAATACAGATATGTGTATTAATACTTGTGTAGATTCTGTGTGTTGAGATGGATATGTAGAAGCGTGAGTAGAAGAGTGTGATAATGGAGCAGCAAATAGTGATACTACACCAGATGCATGTAGAGTCGCATGTGTACCAGCAACATGTGGAGATAATGTAGTAGATACATGAGAAACATGTGATGACGGAAATGCAGACAACTTTGATTGATGTGATAGTACTTGTCAGATCGAAACATGTAGTGTTGATGGATATGTGTATGTGGACGTTGATTGAGATCAAGACTA
>CALLUT010000076.1 GCA_938010495.1 Candidatus Absconditabacterales bacterium | reverse complement strand
AAACAGGTACTGGTAAGTCAACTATTTTGCGTACCATGCTAAATCAGGATATGGCAAACGGCGCATGATTTACACTAATTGATCCACATGGAGATTTAGCTGAAGCATGTCTAGAATACTTTCCAAAAGAAAGAATTGATGATCTTATTTACCGAGATGCGTGAAACGATGAGCTTCCTGTATGATTCAACTTCTTAAAAGCTGACACAGAAAGAGAAAGAGATCTTGTAACCAATGATGCAGTAGATATGTTTGTTCAATTATATTGAGCAGAAATTTTTGGTCCACGTATTCAAGATTACTTTAGAAATGCAGTGCTTACATTGATGGAACAACCAGATGGTTGAACACTAGTAGAAATTATGAGGCTCTTTACCGATGAAGCTTACCAAAAAATAAAAGTAGCAAATGTGAAAAATCCGGTAGTTCGTTCTTGGCGAGAAAAAACATATAACTCAATGTGAGATAGAGAAAAGAAAGAAATTATTCCATACTTCCAATCAAAATTTGGTCCACTGACTACGACACCAATCCTTAGAAATATTATTGGTCAACCTGAATCTTCATTTGATATAGCAGAAGCTATGGATTCATGAAAAATACTAATTATGAACCTTTCAAAGGGTAGAATGTGAGATATCAATGCTAATCTACTTGGTATGATGATTGTATCACAAATAAGACTTGCTGCTTTCCGTAGAGCAGAGCTTGCAGAACATGATAGAGTCCCTCATTTCTTATATATTGACGAGTTTCAAAATTTCGTAACTCCTTCTATTGAGAGTATTTTGTCTGAAGCTAGAAAATATAAGTTGTGATTGGTGTTAGCTCATCAATACTTATGACAGCTAACTCAAGAAGGTTGATGAAAATCTTCTGTAAACTTAAAAGATCCTATCTTCGGTAATGTGTGAAATATGATGTGTTATAGAATATGAGTAGATGATACAGAGCATATGGAAAAACAATTTGCTCCAAAATTCTCATGATCTGATCTTATGAACTTGGATAAATTTAAATGAGTTGTAAAACTTTCAGTAGATATGCAACCAACTCCAGCCTTTAGTATTAATGTAAAACTCCCATGGGAAGAGCCTGCATTAAATACAAAAGAAAAAGTAGAAGTAATTAAACAAATTTCAGCATTGAAATACTGAAGAAAAAAAGAACTTGTTGATAAAGAAATTTATTATAGAGTAGGTGCGTAACCTTAAATGTACATATAATTCTCCTATCATCGCTTGCACCGATACTTCATTTCACTATAGTCAGAAATGTTATGTTTTTTGAAAAACCTATACTATAGTTAATGAAAAAATTTAGAAAAAAAGGACTAAATTCTGTTAATCATATAACATCTGTTTGAGATGTTTTAACGCCTGCTGTTGTTATAAAAACAGTAGTAATAATAGCATGTATTGCTGTTATTTTTATGGTAGGAAGATGGGCTTGGTCATTTGCTACAGAAACATGAAAAACCATTAGTAAAGAAGTTACCAAGATAGCAAGTCAACAAGCTTGAGAGCCATTAGTAACAGATGAATATTGAAATATAAATTTGATGATTGCTTGATTTGCATGAGAAGATGAGCGTTGATGACTTCTTACAGATACAATAATGCTTGCATCATTTAATCCAGAGAGTTGAGCAGTAACATTTCTTTCTATCCCCAGAGATCTTTATGTAAGATACGGTACATGAGCAACCTGAAAGATGAATAGCTTGTATTGGGCTATGTATATAGAAAACGATGAAAGTCATGAAAAAGCTTCTGAAGCACTTATGGATAAGGTTTGAGAAATAACGTGAGTTGATATACATCACTATGCTGTTGTTAGTTTTGAATGATTTGTTGATTTTATTGATAGTATTGATTGAATAGATATAAAAGTACCTTACACATTGCATGATGTTGATTATCCATGACCAAATGACACATATCAAACGTTTCATGTAGATCAATGACGACAATCTTTTGACTGAGAAAGAGCCCTAAAATATGCAAGATCTAGAAAATCAACGTCGGATTTTTCTCGTGCACTCAGACAACAACAAATTATCGAAGCCTCTCTCAAGAAACTAACTGGTTCACTAAATATCTGAATGATGATGGATACATATGAGAATTTGGACTCAATAGTTAAGACAAATATCACATGAAAACAAATGTTATGGGTGGGGCAATATCTTGATACAGAGAAGCGTTATTTTTCTTTTGTTTATACGGCTGAATGTGACCTAAGATACATAGATCTTGTAGAACCATGATGTGTACTTCGTTATGGAGACAGAGAATCATTTAATTGACTCTCAGTTATGATTCCTGAGTGAGCATGACCTTCAAACTTATCTTATTATAAAAAGACACAAGATTTCGCTTTTTGGGTTATTCATAATCAAGATTTCCTTAAAGAATGAGCAGAAATTCGTGTGCAAAATGCTATAGATACAACTGAAGCAAGATCACTATGATACAATATAAATTGAGTAGCAACAAATCTTTGAATAGAACTTATAAAGAAATGATTCACAATAGATAAAGTATGAAATGATGAAAATGTATATGATGATACATTCTTAGTGGTCCCATGAGACTGATGGTTTCCAGAAACGGTTGAAGTACTATCCGCATTTGTAGATTATACAGCAGTAATTTCAGATGCTTCATATTGAAGTTGAGTAACGATTATGTTATGAAACGACTATTTGAAGAACTTGTAATTTGCAAAATTTCTTTGTTACAGCTATAATTAGTTACTTATCCTTAACAGAAAAGTAACAATGATGAAGATTTTTATCCCGAGAAACATCTCTGGATGATGGTTTAATATGAGTATACAAATCTGACCTGCAAGTGTGTCAGTTTTTCAACTTATCACGTTGGCTGTATGATTATGAATTTGATTATGATTGTTTAATACTTTATTTAAAAATTGAGTGTGAAAGCGAGTAGCTGCAATTATAGCATTCCCTATAGTTTTGCTTTTTATCATAATTGCATTTTTCAAATTTTCAGAATTAACATTGTTACCTTTCATTGCAAAAATGATTAAGACTTACTTTCTTGATGTTACCAAAAAATTTCAAATCAATCGAAATAGACCTGATCCAATAGCTATATCTACAGCGAAATTCAATAAGACTGACCATGATGTAATTATTGAACATAAACAACTTATCATAGATCAAAAGAAAGTTGATAAATTAACGAGAATTATTAAATAAATAATATTGACATTTGACGTAATAGTTTTATTGTGCATTAGTACGTAAAAATTATAATTATGCGATCATTATTATTGTTTTGTAAATCGTTGACGTTCTTTATTTCTTTAATGAGTATCTTTCTGTTTTATATAATGGAAGATATTGATTCATTTATCTACCTTGTTGAAAATAATTATGTGCAATCTAATGCATGTAAACCACTTTCAATTGGTAACCTAACCTATATCTTCACTCATTTTGATGTTATTCATTTGATTTCAAATTTGTTCTTTTTTGTCCCATTTGGATACTCAGTAGAGAAATTTCTTGGCCCTAAAAAATTCGTTCTCATTATTATTTTGAATTCGATTGCTGGATATTTCCTGCATTACATACTCTATACTTATGGTATCTATGGACCATTTTTAATGGGACTAAGTGGAGTAGTATGTATGATGATGAGTATGAGTATGATGGTAATTATAAGTTCATTTGAAAAAGAAGTTTTTGCAAGAATGCTAAAAATTTTTTATACAATATTGTTCTTTGGTTCCTTTATACTTGGAGATATTTGTGGTGTAATCTACTCCTTACATATTGATTCGAGATCACAAAGTGCACATGAAGTTCATTTGCTGGGTAACATTATAGGAGTGATTGGATATTTCTTCTATAGAAATAAGAAACGTTAACTAAGCAGTCAAGTCCCTACTTGATTGCTTTTTTTTGTGTTTAAATTAGTTACAAAATTTATATAGTAAGAGCATGAAAGTAAGAAGTCCTATAGTATTGTTAGTTGTTACGACACTTTTTTGATTGTTTTCAATAGTATGAAACAATGTTTTTTCCGCTAGTGAACCACAAAAAATCAAGGTAGCATCTCCACAATGATTGACAGCTATGGATGTTGCTACACGTTCTATACAACGTTGTTCTTGGTATGATAGAGGAACATACTTTGTTATTAGTAATGACTGTATCGAAAAATGAATTTATCCAAATGTTTCATTAAAGACATTAGGTGATTCTCTTATACCAATGATTCAAGATGTTACAGATATCTACAGTATTGATGAAAAACAATTTACATACGCTGGAACAGATCTTATATATACCGAACACTTTCAATCAGTAATAGACGCATGGGAAGATTGATCTTTTTTTGAAGATAATCAATTGGGATGATGATATATGATGATTCCTACTGCATTGATAGCATGGCATCATGCTCAAAATCGATCATTTTATGCTTCTGTAAGAGATACTTCATGATATGGAACATGTAGGAAAACGAACTACGACGTCGCTATGAGAGAATTAGACTGATATGTATTAGAACCAGATCAACTACTAAATATGAATAAATTGATTGCGTATAAACCATGATACTGTACGTGAGGGTCTCATTATATGTTTTATCAATGAGCTTGTTGATGAAGTACACAATTATTTTGGAACTGACTGCTTAATCCTTATCTTGAAGTAACAAAGAGATACGCACATGGACAACGATATGAATGATTTTATGGTTCAACTATCATGTGAGATGATGCTTCAATGTATGAACGATGAAAACAATTAGAATTAAAAAATAGTGGTCAAAAAGACCTTTATTTCGGGACTATAAAACGCCCATCTGATTGAAATACTGTATTATTGAGTATATATCCAAGTAAGACATCAAACACTGTTATGGTGCAAAAACAACAAACATGAAAACGTTCTGCCGTGGTTACAAATACAGTATTTGATGAAGCCTGATGAGTTATTTATGAAAAAGACTGGATTTCAAACTATCGATGAATAAATACAGATACAGACACAGATTAATATTTATTAACCATATATAATTACTAATGTTAGACCTAAAAGAAGTACTTGAACAGCTTGAGCAATGTTCTGATCAACAACAAATCCAATCATTTCATGCAGATTATTTGTGAAAAAAATGAAAAATTGCTGCACTATACCAACAAATGAAAGACCTTTCTCCTGAAGAGAAAAAAGCACATGGACAAAAAATACAAGAACTTTCAGCCTCTGTAAACAATGCCTTTGAAGCCAAACAAAATACTATAAAATCTGCTGAGCGAAATAAAAAATTAGAATCTGATTTGGTAGATATTTCATTATTAGAATCACATACTGATCATGGTCATTTGACTTTACTTTCTCAAGCAAGAAGAAGAGTAGAAGATATATTTAGATCTATGTGATACATTATTGAAACAGGACATCACGTAGTGAGTGTGGAAGAAAATTTTGAATCAGTAAATATTCCTGCAACACATCCTGCAACTGAAATGCATGACACCTTATATCTTAATGAACAAGATGATAAGTGAAGAAATTTATTGATGAGAACTCATACATCAGCTCATCAAACTGCATTAATCAAGAAACATTGAACTCCAGGGAAATTTGTAGTTCCTTGAAAAGTATGCAGAAACGAAAAAATGGACTCATCACAGGATTGTGTATTTTGGCAAATAGAATGAGTTGTCATAGATAGACATATTTGAATTGCTCATTTTAAATCAGAAATGAGAAATATTCTAGAAGCAATTTTGGAAGATGATTCAATAGAAATGAGATTGAGACCATGATATTTTCCTTTTGTAGAGCCTTGATTTGAAATTGATGCAAAATATAAACTAAAGAATAAAGAAGATCGGTTAGAAATTCTATGAGCTTGAATGATACATCCAAATGTACTAAAAAACGCAGACCTTGATCCAAATGAATGGAGTTGATTTGCGTTTGGTATTGGTCTTACAAGACTTGTTGCAATCAAGTATTGAATTCAAGATATTAGACTACTTACAAATGCTGACGCTAGATTTGTAAAATCCTTCTAAGTACTTATTAAAATTGTTCGTTTATCTTTGTCGTATCCCAAATCCTTAAATCTACAGGATATTTTTCTGCTTGTTCACTAGCATACTGGAGAGGTTCCACTCATAATAAATTTTGAAAATAGTTAAATTTTTGTGATAGTATTTTGTTGTTTTGTGACATTTTTTTGAAGACACTATAATGATTTAGGTAGAGATTGAATGACTCTGCTAAGTCTTCATACACTCATTTCATAGCGTATCAACTTACAAAATCTAAACGGTTTGCTCATACCTTTCTAGAATTTTCTGACTGCCAACTAAGTTTATAGTAGTTTATAGAAGGGTCATTTGTTGCCCATTGTTTTTTTCAAAACTCAGTAAATTTACTATCTTTTTGATAGCTATTTCATTTTACAACTCATAAATCAACAATATGACCAAACTCATGGTTCATTACTTCCCATGCTTCAGATCGATATCATATTTTTCATGTATTTAATCTCATATAATCATGTCATGCGCTTCATCTCCTTCAACCATTATCTTCATACAACCTAATATATTTTAATGTATCACGTATAGATCAATTTTTTGTGGTAACACCACTTGCAAGTCAGGTATCAAGCTTATTAACTAAATATACTATGATTCATTGATAAAAAAGACGTTGTTCTGCTGTGTATTCACCATCCCATAGTGTTTTGTTGCAGATATCATTGTATAATCAACATATTTGATCAAAACGTTTTTCGACATTATTGGTAGCTCATGCATTATGTTCATTTATGATCAGATCCTCGATAAGAGATTCTAGGGAATCATTAACTTCATCTTGAGTAGTTGCTGTATTTCTTTCCCATAATTTTTCAATTTTTGGTGTTTCATCATCGTGAATATGATCTCATGTTGGTGTGTGATCTTTGTGTCATTCATTATAAAATAATAAAATCCACAAAAATGTGAATACCGCTGTAAGCAATAACACTTTTGTAACATGTATCATTCGATTTTTTACTTTTGGAGGAATAATTTGTTCCATATATTACGATCAGTATCGTATTAAATCGGTCACGATTTGGTGTTTCATAGACCCAAATAAATGATAGAGGAAAACGTGCGAAAATGCAAATTTCTTAGACAGTAATTCTAAGTAGAATGCGTATCATCATATGCATAAAACAGGTTTTTTACTCTGAATTGCATGAAACACATTTTTTCATACTCATCCAGTTATATTCTCTGCAACAATTGTCCAATCATGATGTAATCATTGTGCAACAAGTTTATCAAATAATTCTTTAGATTGTTGTTTTGATGTTGAGAGTACAAAATGATTAATTTTTTCTTCAAAAGATCCAAGTTTTTGAAGAAATTGTTTTGGTGAAGGCGTTGTTGAAAGTTGTATAATATGTTGTTTTGATCATTCCTTTGGAGTTTTTTTAGTTATATGCATTTCAGGATTTTTCTCAGTATTTGTCGTACAAAAGATGTAGTTTGCTTGAGGAAGTGAATCTATAAATTCACTATAATCAACAAATACATTACGACGATGGAGTACATACCACCATTTATCTCAGTTATACATTCTTTTTTCTATAGTACATTCTCACGAAAGATATTCATAGAATTTAGTATATTGTTTATTGAGTTTTTCAAAATCTTCTTCTGGAATTTCTCCTTTAACTGACTGCAAAAGAGTAGCTACTCATGGTAATGCTTGACGAGTTTTTGGAAGTCTCGTATCTTCTAAAATCCCTTCAAAATCACGTCTATTTCAAGCAAATCATGAGAAATATTGATTGATCTCACTTGATAGTATCCCAACAAAAAGGGAGTATTGATCGAGCAAGGTGCTTAATGTGTCACTTGAATTTCATGATAAACTCAGTGCATAGTTTACTTGTTCTATTGTATTGAGTAGATGATATGGGTCTATAGCATATTTTAGTGAGTTTCAATATGTTTGATGCCATCGATCATGGTCAAGAAACAATACTGTGTCATCAGCATCAACTTTATTTCAATGTCTTCGTAGTTGGTCATGCGTACATACAGTAACTTGAAGGCGAGACTTTTCCTTACGGTGAGTAAGTGCATTAAATATTTTGTATTCTGCAGCAGTATTTATTTCAACACTTGAATGTCCTGCATCTAAATGTGAAAAATATTTTATAACAAATCACAGTTCATCATTATCAAAAAGTTCTTTATGAAGAAATGCATTAATTTTTTCTTTGCTAAAGATTATCTGATCAGCAAAAGTTGTGTGAGTAACATAGAGTTCATCAAGGATACGTTCTATAATACGTTGTTTGCTTTTGTGCGTAGTTGTTATAATCCATTTTTTAGAAGTTCGTTGGATTCTGCTTAGTAAGTCTCTAATTGAGCTTCTATATAATCAAACATGCTGGTGTTCTTGTTCAAGAAATTGAATTGGATCATCATTGTGTACTTTTTTTGGAGTAAACGATGTTGATCAAAGAGCAGGGAGAAACAATTCTTTTTCTTTGAAATCATAAGGTTTTTGAGTTCTTTTTATAAGTTTTTCAAAAATACTATCAGAGTTTTGCATACAAAAATCAACCATCATGTTTTTACGACGGAGAGAGTTTGTTTTATTCATGAGATACATGAAAAGATCATAAGACATATAACTATCATGAAGAGCATCATGAGCTGAGTTATTGGATGATGCTTCTAGTCACTTATTAAGAGTCAGTCGTTCATGAATAACATCAAGTGCATAACTTGGAAGATAGTGAAGAAGTTTTCTACTTAAGGGATAGGTATCTACCTGTAGTAGAGGTGTAAAAGGCAAGTATTTATTGAGAATAGCACAATCAAAACTAACATTATGTCACACGACTACTGTTTCTGGAGTAAAAAAATGACGTACTTGTTCTATAACTGTTTCAATAGAAGGAGCATCTTGCAAGTCGTGTAGAGAAAATCATGTAAGAAATTTTACTATTCATTTTAACTCTTTGATTGGCTTTTTTGGTTTGATGAGAGATGTATATGTTTTTAGAATTTCTCCATCATGAGAAAATTGTACTATTCATAATTGAATCGGTTCGTCTTTTTGGACATCTAGTCCAGTCGTTTCAAAATCAAATGCTATATAATTATATTCTTTTAACATGCGAGTACTATAATGATCTCAACAGATAAAC
>CALLUT010000075.1 GCA_938010495.1 Candidatus Absconditabacterales bacterium | reverse complement strand
CGCATCAACAGTTCATTGGTCAATTGTTTGAGAATCCACAACAAGCTCTACTCATCATGTAAATTGAATTGAATATCTCACATTCATAAAAAACAAGGTAATAGCTGATATCATTACTATGATTCAAGCTATGATCCATAACCAAGCACGATCAATAATTCAAAAATACTGTTTCATTGTAATCTATATAATAATTAAATAATTTCTTTCGATAATTTATAATATACTACCTCTGCTACCGCTTCTTGTGCCTTCTTCTTACTTGCTCCTGTTCATACTCATTGATTGGTTCATTGTACTGAAACAGTTGCTTCATACAACAAAACATTTCCAGATTCTTCGACTTCTTTTTCAGTCAATACATAAATGGGAAGTTCTTTCCAATGTTTCTGGCAAAATTCTTGTAACTTACTTTTATAACTTTTAGTTGGTAGTGGTTGTTTATCTAATACAGATATAATATGTTCTTTTATAAACTTATGAGACATCGCTTCTCATCCTGTAAGAAACAAGTATGCAATCAACGCTTCTAATCAATCAGACAGCACAGAATCTTTATCACGTCATCATGACCTTTCTTCTCAATTTCACAAAAACATATGCGATCAAAGATCAATTTTTCTAGCAACATCAGCAAGAGTTGCTTCTTTTACAAGATATATTTTTGATAATGTTAATTGTGACTCTGCATGTTCTGGGTACATCTCAAAAAGCATTTGAGCAACATGAGATCATAACAATGAATCTCAAAGAAATTCTAATCTTTCATTATGAGGAACTTTCATTGTTTCTCTAAAATCAGACGCATATGTTTTATGGACAAATGTCGTAAGCAATAAATCATCATTAGTTTGATCTTTGATTCAAAGTCAAAAAGACGCACAATACGTACGTAACTTTTCGCAATGAGTATAGAGATCTTGTGGAAGCATAGTATTACAGTAGTTCTAAATTATGATTTACTTGATTCATCATAACTAGTAAGAACCTTATGTCCAATTCAATTTAATAGTTTTGGACTAGATTCATCTCAATATCTTTTGGCTAGTTCGATCATTTCGTTTAAAACTACTTCTTTAGGCGTTTTCAAAATAACATACTCAACATATCATAAGACAAAAATAACTCTGTCCATCATATCCATATCTTCAAATTTGAAGGTGGTAGCAAAACTATTAACCAACTCCTGAACTGTATCTATATGATCTTCAAAATGAGGAGCTATTATTTTAATATATTCAAAGTCTATATCTTTTGTGTCTATTCTTGAAAAATGTTGTTTTATAATATATCCAATTTCTTTATCAACATCAGCATAGTAATCATCTGTTAGATCTTGAATTATAACTTCTTTTTCACCTTCTTCAGGATGTGGAGTTATATCGTGGCTAATTTTATCTATTTCTGCAATCATAGAATCAGTATTTCATGCAAGACGCACGAAATACTGTTCATAGAAATATATTAATGTTATTTTTCTGGCAAAAATTCTTGCTCTTATATTCATGTTACGCCTCTAGTACTTTATCAGATGATGACTTAATTGTCATAACTTGTTTTCAAGCATACCAACCACAACTTTTACACACTCTGTGTGCTTGTTTGTTAGTACCACAGTGACTACATTTTGTAATCTGTGTACGAGCATGAAGTTTTTTCATTACAGAGTCTTTCCAAGCGCTGTTTCTTATATGCTTTTTACGAATCGACCTCTTTTTCTTTGGACCTATCATTAATAGAAATTGTTATATATATGAAAGTGTTATTATTTACCTCAATCTAGTTCATCTTGAAGAACTTTTAGTTCATCCCATTTACCATTTTTAGCTAATGTAGCTTGTTTCTTCCATGTCTTAGGATCATGTTGTGACAATCAGTTATCAGCAAGAATAGTTCTTAGGTCTCCAACTTTACTCTTAGAAAGATCATCAAATGTCATAATTCATTGAGCATTGAAATGCTTAGCGATTACTGGACCGATACCTTCTATTTTAGTAAGATCATCTCATCATGTAGATTTTTTAGCTGATGTTTTCTTAGCAGGAGCCTTTTTAGCTGGTGCTTTAGTTTCGGCTTTTGCAGGTGCAGCTTTCTTAGCAGGAGCTTTTTTAGCTTTTGCTACCTTAGCAACTTCTTCCAAAGGAATAATATCTACAACAGTTTTAAGATATTTTCTTCAATCAAATCTCATGAATTTTTTCCTTCTGAAAGAAACTATACCATCAACAGTTGCGTGAATAGTAAAGTCTTTTCATTTATATACGTTGTTTCCACAAGCGTATTTATCACCTTTTTGTCTTATGATGATATTTCATGCACGAGCTTGTTGTCATCAAGCTAGTTTGAGACCACGATACTTTGGATTCGAGTCTCTAAGGTTTTTTGCTGATCAGGCAGCTTTCTTATGAGCCATTAGTTTTTTGGCGAACTAAAAATTGTGTCAATGAAAGTATGTATAGAGATTTTGTGATATTTTGCAAGGGGAAAGAAGTATAATATAGCAACTTCCCATTCATCCTTTAAGGTTCAATTAAAATATTCATACATTGCTTCGTTCTTATTGATTGATATGTTTATAATATCTTCTTTTTCTTGGTCTGAAATTAGAAAAAACCGTAATTACTTACGGTTTTAACTTACTATGTCGTACTTAAATAAGAGTTTATTTTCCTGCTTCAATAGCGTCTAACACACTATTTTCTGCTTTTCATTCATATTGTTCTTTATAGATTTCTCATACTGGAAGAAGTCTACCAAGAATAACGTTTGCTTTAAGGTCTTTCAATTTATCAATAGCTCAGTTTGTAGAAGCATTTACCATCACTCTAATCGTTTCTTGGAATGATGCTGCTGACATCCATGAATCAGATTCTTTGGCAACTTGTGTAAGTCAAAGAGCCATTCTTTCTCATTCAGCTGGTTGTTTTCATTGTGCTGTCAATTCTCTATTTGTTCTTAGGAACTCTTCATATTTCACGATTGTTCCAGGAACAAAACTACTATTTCAAGAATCTTCAATAAGAACTTTAGAGAACAATTGTTTTGTGATAGTTTCGATATACTTATCATTTACATCTTGTCATTGTGATGTATATACTTTCTTAATTTCTTTAACAATATATCTTTGTGTTTCTAATGCTCACACAACTCCCATATATTCTCTAATATCAATTGATCATGTAGAGATTACTTGTCATTTGTATACTTCAGTACCAGCTTTTACTCTCAATATTGTTCAAATTGCAACCTTCTTTTTCGCTTTAGTAATTACACCTAGTGTTACATAATCTTTACCAGTTTCAAGAATTATACCATCTTCTTTCACTTTTAATTTACTTCTTCATTTCACAGCATACACTCATCATTTTTCTAGTTCTTGTCATTTCTTAACATCCTTGATATATCATTCTTTGATTACATATGTTTTAGCAACTGGTTCAGAAGTAATAATCACTTCAAGCTTCTTAGATGATTCTTCAATACTAATAGTCCCATCAAAAGGCACTATCACAGAAGGTTTCTTT
>CALLUT010000074.1 GCA_938010495.1 Candidatus Absconditabacterales bacterium | reverse complement strand
GTACATGTTTTCTTATAAATTTCAATTCTTCTTTTCTTCTTTGATTACATCTACTTCTCGTCAACTTGTATCATAATATAATCCATGTTCTACAAGAAATCATTCTACTTTCTTATCTCGTTTCATAATAATTGCTATTCACATGAAGATTAAAATAACTGCAATAATCTTTTTGAACCATCCTTTTGGATCAGCAGCCCATTTCATTTTGTTAACAAACGCTCTTCATCCATACGCAATCAAGAGAAGTACCGCACTAAGTCATGAAACATATAATAAAATATGAATCATACCCTCAGAAAAATTTGCTGGAAGCACGTTTCCTACTAAGATAGCATACGTAGGTGAACACGTATTAAAAATTGGTCATAATACAAATCCGAGAAGTATATCTCCACCGAATCATCACGTAGTAGATCATTGAGCTTTGTTGGTAGCATTTTCTATTCCGGTCTTATGCATAACATAGTTCCAAATACGAGGAACGAGCAACATAATACCAAAAAAGATGAGAATCACGGCAGATCAGACGGTCAAATTACGTTGACTAATTCAGAACTGAGATACTAAGAACTGTAATCATAAGGTAATAATAATAACACTCACCGCAAACGCAGCAATAATAACCCAAGGACGTGATTTTTTTCCGTCTATCACAGATCATCAAATAATAATAGGCAGGATAGGTAAGACACAAGGAGCAAGAACAGTAAGAATTCAAGCTACAAGAGAAAGAAGATATAAAGACATATTTTATTTTTACAAAGTAAAAGTTCAACACAACCAATATGACAAGTATCTTTATACTACACACAGACTTCGAATGTATATAAAGAAATATTAGAGAAACCATTGATATGGATTCACATAGATATTAGAAAAAGAAAAATAAGTTGATAACTATACCAATCACCAGTATCGCCAGTATTATTCTAAGATAGGTAAGAGAAAGAGAAAGCATCACTGTCGCTCACACATATCATCATAAAAACATTCACAAAAACAACGTTCCTAAAACTGGAAATATCAATAATCACTCCATATATAAGAGTGGAAAAGCAACAAGATTAACCGAAAAGAAAAACACCTTCATCACAGCATGAGATCTAATAAGATCATATCAAAAAAAATAAATCAAGGTAAACAGAGCAAGCAATCATGCATTTGCGTTAAATATAGTCGTATATATTCATATTACGAACAACAATAAAAATCAAAACATTTGACGAGTAGATGATACCGCACTAGAAACTTCAAATGTTTCAATATCAATAAAGAGCAAGGGAATAAGTAAGACTAACACAACTCATACCATTTTTATCATTACACCAGGATCTATACTGGTCAATACATTAATTCAAACTATTGATCATAGTACCCCAACTGCAACAATATGTCGTACAAATTTCGATTTAATTTTTCATGTTCTGTAGAACTTAATGGACGATCATATAACATCTCAGAGTGCAGCAGCAGTAATATTAGCAACTGCATGAATAGGACTTAGTCATAAAAATATTAGTCAAGGAACAGATATCATACCTCCACCTCCTCCACATACTGTTCAAATAAATGCTGAAATAAATCACATAATAAATATTCAAAGATAATACCAAACTTCTGTCATAAGAATACAACCTGTAAAAAAAACGTAACATGCAACACGTTTTAAACGTCAACTACATTTACATCAAACACAAAAATGTAGCTAAGGTTAAGCGTCAGAAAGTATACAACTAACAACTAAATATCTATAAAAATATTACTTATGTACTCCGGACTACTCACTTAGCACAACATCATCTGGCATTTCGTTAGCTCTTCATTTCATCTTTAGGTATAATCTCGCAGTTGCCACAACATCTTTTTCACAGTAGAGCTGAATTCTTTCGAGATCCTTATCGTCCCAATAGACACGAGCTACCTGTTCGCCTGAAATATCATCTTTTGGTGTTTCTATACCAAGGATACGACACAATAAATCAAGTGATGTAAAGTTTTTTCTATCTCCAAACTTCCAAAGTTCTAGGGTATCTAGATGATTTACCTCCCATGGTTTCTTTCAGCTTGTATCTATAATGTCTGGAAGAGTAAGACCATTCACCAATGCTCTTCTACATATATATGGAATATCAAATTCTTTTATATTATGTCCACATAGTCTGTTATATGGCTTCGTATAATGTGTATTCAATAATTCAAAGAAATCTGTAAGTAATGCATTTTCATCACCTCATGAAAAAGACTTTACACGAAATTGACGTTCTCCATTTTCGATAAATATATACCCAACGGATATAACAATAATCTTACCAAATTCTGCATAGATACCACTACGATTCTCATACAACTCTTCTTCCGTCACTCCTTCTTCAGCATTCTTGAGCATATAAGATGCCTTTTTTGCCCAGCATTTCTGCATTCACTCATTCAAATCATAATAACTACTTACATTTGGGACACATTCTATATCCAAGAAAAGGATAGAGCCATCAGATGATCTTTGCATATGATATAGGGTTATAAATAAATCACTATAGATTATTTTTCTCTACCACATGTATCTTGTATCAATGAATACAAAAATTGCAACTCAAAGAGCCGTGGACAGATTGCATTCTAAGGTACATTATCTATACATGTGAGGTTTATCACTTTTGCACGATCAAAACGCATGAAAAAATGAATCTTATTTTTCCTAATTTCTTCTTTGTTTATCACAGTATGACTACGATTTCTAAAGAACAGTTCAATTTCATCCACATGAGATATCACGAATAAAGAGTCAGAAGAAGTAACCCTCAATGAGTTTCTTGAAAAGTACAACGAAAACACATACGAAAAAATCGAATTAGAAGATGGAATAAAACTTGAATGATTTGAACTTTTGGAATGAGAACCAGAAGCGAACATTTTTTGAATAAAACCAGAAAAAAATTATAAAATCTGGAAAACAAATAAGCCAGTAGACACCTCTCTACCTGAACTATGATTTGTACTAACATGATCAGTTCCTGTTGATATAAAATATGATGAAACAGGATTTATGACGAGACTCCTTCTAGAACAACTTCTTCCTCTGTTATTTTTCTTATGACTGTTGATTCTGGTATTTAGATTCATGTGAAGATGATGAGGCGGAATGCCATTCTGATCAAA
>CALLUT010000073.1 GCA_938010495.1 Candidatus Absconditabacterales bacterium | reverse complement strand
TACTATCTTCTCACGTTTCAAGACTTATTTGAGTTATTGTAGTTAATCATGGAGTTCATCATTCGCTTCATTCTTGTGAACTATCTGGCAAATAAGCTGTACTATTTGTGTATACTACACTATAATTTCCTGGAATAATATACTCAAAGAAGTAGTCACCATTACTATCTGTAGTAGTTGTTGCGATACTATTTCACTCTTCGTCCATTAACATTACAGTAATTCCTTCTAATCATCTATCTCACGCATATTGGTCGTCATTTTCGTCATCAAAGACTATAGTTCAAGCAAGACTTGCAAGTTCTCATAATCCTAACATTGCTACATCAATATCATCTTCTTGTTCGGTGGTTGCATCTATTAATCAGAAATCATTATCAATACTTTCAACACCTGGTTCTAACGTGATATTTGATATAGTCATAAGTTCTGGAAGTCATCAGACTGTTCATTCTTCAGAACTATCAGGTATATAGGTACTTGAATTTGTATATCATACGCTATAGTCTCAAGCAGGCAGACTAGGGAATTCATAATCTCCGTTTTCGTCGGTGATTGTTTGAGATATAATTATTCCATTTTCATTGAAGAGGTATACAGGCATTCACTCTAATCATTGATCACCTGTATAGACATCATCTGCCTCATCATCAAAGAAGATTGTTCCTGCTAGACTAGCTGGTTCTGATTCTATTAATCAGAAGTCATTATCTATACTGCTCTCTCATGGTTCTAGATTGATATTAGAAATAGTTGTCAATGTTCATTCTCATCACGTACTTCCTTCTTCTGAGCTATCTTCAATATATTCACTCGTATTGACGTATGCTACAGTGTATTCACCTGCAGGAAGATCAGTAAATTCATAATCCCCATTTGCATCTGTCATAGATGTTGCAACAATGTTTCCATTTTCATCAAGAAGATATACAGCAATTCAAGCTACTCCTTGATCACCAGTATAGTTATCATCGTTTTCGTCATCAAAGAAGATCGTTCATGCAAGATTTGATGGCTCATTATCAGATTCAACAAGTCAGAAATTATTATTAGTACTATCATCTCCTGGTTCTAAAGTGATATCACTTATGACGGTAATACCAGGAGTTCCTCATTCACTTCATTCTTGAGAACTATCAGACGTGTATGAACTGTTGTTTGAGTATCAAACACTATACTCACCAGGAGGAAGATCAGTAAACTCATAATCTCAATTTTCATTAGTTGTTGTTGTAGCAATGACGTTTCCATCTTCATCAAACAGATACACAGGAATTCATTCTACTCATTGGTCACCAGTATAGTCATCATCATTTTCGTCGTCAAAGAATATTGTTCATGAAAGATTTGCAGGTATTTCATCAATAAGTCAGAAATCATTATTGAAACTATCCTCTTGAAGATCAATAGATGAGATAGTAGTTAATCAAGGAATTCATCACTCACTCCCCTGTTCAGAACTATCCGAGATGTAAGGAGTATTATTGTCGTATGCTACAGAATATGTTCCCGTTGGAAGATCAGTGAACCCATACTCTCCATTAGTATCTGTAGTGGTTGTTGCTACAATATTACCATCTTCATCTAGTAAATACACAAGAATTCAAACAATACCTTGGTCATCAGCATAGTCATCATTGTTTTCATCATCAAAGAAAATCGTTCAAGATAAGTCTACTAGTCAATCGTCAATGAGTCAGAAATCATTATCAATACTATTCTCTCCTGGTTCTACATCTATTTCTGATATAATCATGAGTCCTGGAACTCACCCTTCGCTACCTTCTTTAGAACTATCAGGGATATAGTCACTATTATTTGTATATCAAACTGTGTACTCTCCTGCAGGAAGGTTAGTGAACTCATAATCTCCGTTTTCATCAGTTATCGTTTGTCCAATTATATTCCCATCTTGATCGAATAAGTAGACAGGAATTCAAGCTACTCAGTTATCTCCAGTATAGTCATCATCATTTTCATCATCAAAGAATATTGTTCATGCAAGATTTGCTGGCTCTTCATCAGATTCAATGAGTCAGAAGTCATTATTAATACTGTCATCTCCTGGTTCTAGAGTGATATTGTTAATAACAGTAAGACTAGGAGTTCCTCATTCACTTCATTCTTGTGAACCATCAGAAGTATATGTACTATTGTTTTCGTATCAAACACTGTAATCACCTGGAGGTAGATCAGTGAATTCGTAATTACCATTGGCATCTGTAGTGGTTGTAGCAATAATATTTCACTCATCATCAAAGAGATATACAGGAATTCAAGCTATTCCTTGATCACCAGTATAGTCATGATCATTTTCGTCGTCAAAGAAGATTGTTCATGAAAGATCTGCAGGGATTTCATTAATAAGTCAGAAGTCATTATTAACACTATCCTCTTGAAGATCAATAGATGAGATAGTAGTTAATCAAGGAATTCATCATTCACTACCCTCTTCGGAACTATCAGACAGATATGGAGTATTATTATCGTATGCTACGGTATATGTTCCCGTTGGAAGATCAGTGAACTCGTAGTCACCATTAGCATCAGTAGTAGTCGTTGCTACAACGTTACCATCTTCATCTAATAAGTACACAGGGATTCAAGCAATTCAGTCATCATTACCATAGGCGTCATCATTTTCATCGTCAAAGAATATCGTTCAAGATAAGTCTACTAATCAATCATCGATAAGTCAGAAGTCATTGTCTATACTGTTGTCTCCTGGATCAAGAGTGATATCTGAGATAGTTGTTAGATCTGGAATTCCTCACTCGCTACCTTCTACAGAACTATCAGATGTATAGTCAGTGTTGTTGTTATACGCTACAGTATAGTCACCAGCAGGAAGATCAGTGAATTCATAATCTCAGTTCTCGTCAGTAACTGTCTGAGCAATGATATTTCAATTTTC
>CALLUT010000072.1 GCA_938010495.1 Candidatus Absconditabacterales bacterium | reverse complement strand
TTTATTTTTTTGCAAAATAAAGGGTTATTGTTGTCTTTCACACTTCTTTACGTCTATCTTATATCGTGCCAGGTTAGAAACACCGATTTGTTTATCACGGTTCATGGCCATTTTTGCTTCTCTTTGGATCTGCATTCGTCTGATAGGTAGATCTCCCTTCAGGTAATACACGTCGAAGTATAGTGGTATAGTGATAGTTCTCCTTGGATTGTTCTCCCTTTTCCTAGTAGTTCTTTTCAGTGCCATACTAGGCTTTCATTTCCTTGGTACCGATATTCTAACGTGTACGTCAGCCAGTATCTTTTCGTGTACCGTATCAGTACGAGTAATCAGTTTCTTTCATTTCTCCGTTTTAACGAACCTAGTCCCTTTCTCACCAGTTTCCTGTATTACTGCCTCTTCGTTGAGGTTTGTAGATTCATCTACTACTACTGTATCTCTTTCTAGTCAATGCATTATAATCATAAATTATCACATAAAAAATTTAGAGCGTTTTTCTCATCGTCTGTTCGCTCTATCAGACCTCTTAAAAAGTTTATCTTCACTCACAGCGTTTGATACTGCAGTTCGAGTAACTTATACTCGTGTGTTTCTTCTCATCACCACACTAATATCTCCCTTTGTTCACGGAGGTTATCACTCATTCTTGTTATATACTTTGTTACACGCCTTTTCACGGCATTTCTGAATCGGTTTTTGATCATTCCATATAATCAATAATTAAATTATATTCTTCTATTATTTGCCTGTTGTAGTCTAGTAGCTCGTCTACAATTTTCCTTACAGTAATCTCAATTATTATCTATACGATCTATACTGTGGTTATCTGAAGGTCTATATCACATATCTTCAAAGAAATTATTGAAAGATTTTAGTCGTCTCTTACAAACTTTTATTCAACGTCATCAATAATCTTTATATTGTTTGAATTTATCATTATAACACCTTCTTCTCATTCATACCCATGTCTTTCGTTCTTTAGTTCAAGTCATATTATGAGTTGCATGATATTCTTTTACTATATCTTTCTGATAACATCAACAACTAGAAGTATGTCATGATCTCATCGCTGATAGACGAACGTTTATTATATTTCAACATTTACATTTAACACAGAAATATCTATTTTTCTTAAACTGCTCTATTTCTTTAATAATGTAAAGTCTTCAATATCTTTCTCACTTTCTTATATCTAATCTCTTAGGCATCATCACTATTTTGAATAAAATCTCTTATCAAATGACTATATATTTTTTTGAAGCCATACTTCTGTCATTTCATTAGTTCCTGTCGACGCTCTTTTTGTTCTTCTACATATCAAAGGTGCTGTAGGAACTTCATCTCTATCTCTGCCTCTAGCTTCTGCATCCTAGCACTCATACTTTGGAAACTAATCCCCATCAACCTACCTAGATCTATTATACTCATACTATGTCAGTCCCACTCATATTCGTAGTAAAAGAAAATGACCAGGTTCTGAATGAGATATTTCATCTCGTCCTGGTCACGTCTTGTTTTTTTATCGATACGAAATGATTCTGATCATACCAGTACACCTCAATCGTCATAGTATGCTAGAGTAAATTTGTCGCTTTGAAAACTATATGCTAGCTTTCCTATAAGGAATAGACCTCTAACTTTTACCATGTAATTTTGTGCGAACCTTTGCATTGAGTATAGCCATATTGCGTCCTTACTCTTGAAGTACTTAGGTTTTACTGGATCTCTTCATTTCATACATTATCTATGACTTATAAAACTACACTGGGTCCACGTCTTCGTTTACTGATTCTTCATAACTTCTTCTCAGTCACCCTTGCAACATAAGATCTATTTCAGCTATGATCGGTTCAGCGTCCTTGTGTATAAGTCTACTAGATAGCATCTCTTGAATTTTTACTAATGTAGTTCCTGTGAATATAGGTTCCGATAGTAATGCTCTTACTTCGTCTACCGATAGTTCTTGGAATTTTTTAACTGTTTTTTTAGGAGTCTTGTTCTTTGTTGTTGCCATTTGATTGTAATGAAAGATAAATAATAGTTGTCCCTCTTATTTCTAGTTCCTCTACTACATCCGACTCCGTTAGGTGTCAGTATATAGCCGATTTACTTAGAGCCTGGAAACATTGCTCTCTGTTTATAGCGTTGAGTTGGTACTTGGTACAACCTCAACAAGTTTTGTCTTTTACGAGGATTCTAACGCTCATTTAATATCTCTTTTAGGGAATGAATACTCGAAGTCACCGTGCGATTTTAGAGCGTTGTATAGGTTTGACGCGTCCGATAGCTTCATAGCTAACTGTCATATAGTTTCCATCTGTAACTGATAGCATGCAAGCCTCTGTATAGTCATAGGCTCTGCCGTACAGAAACAGTCAGCGTCAATAATCATCATTCTAAGTGATTCATGACTGTTTGCTATCCATTGCTTCATAGCGTCGGATCACATTGTCGTCGGCATTTTTTGTGCCTGTCATACTCACCCTCCTAAGGGAACTTTGTTTTTTTCCATGAGTTTTTTAAAGAAAATAAATACCTACTGTATAATGCAGTATTTTACAGTTTCAAGAGCAATAAAAAAAACACCCTACAA
>CALLUT010000071.1 GCA_938010495.1 Candidatus Absconditabacterales bacterium | reverse complement strand
ACATGTTCGAAGATACCCCTCTAGTACGGTGTTATTGATATAAAATGAAATCTTCTTTTTTGAAAATGGGTAGAATATGACAAATTATATTCATACAATGATAGCTGATACGCCCTAGTATTTCACGAGAATAAATATAATTTTTTAACGTATGACGGAAAATTACTTTTCAAAAATCGATATGACTCAATTCATTATAGATTATTTGATAATGGTTATGTCTCAGTTGTTAAAGACTGACTTAACACAATCCTAGATGAAAATGAAAATCCCGTAATAGGACGACTGAAGCATAGTATAACTTATGGTTCATTTACTAATGACTATGCAATAATAAACAAAGATCCAATACACTTCAATGCTCTTGATACTACTTGAAAATTACTTTTCAAAAATCGATTACAATTAGACTATATGGACGAATTTTATAGTTGATATGCTAGATGTGAAAAAGATTGAAAATGGAATTTTATTAGCTTAGATTGAGAACGACTTCTAGATAAATGGTGTAATGGTTGTTCAAACATAATAGATTGATTTGCTGAAATAACATATGATAAATTAACTTATATTATTAACTCTCGTTGAAAAAAAATTGCTAATGAATGATTTGACTATGTTTATAATTTATAATAAACATCTTTTTTACTTATCCCCACCGCGATTCGAACGCAGATCTACTCCTTAGGAGGGAGTTGTTCTATCCAATTGAACTATGGGGACTTTAAATTATTGTTTAATACCAAATACCAGTCTAAATAACCATTTTTCAAATTTTATAATAGGTCTTAAGATATAACGCTGTATCGAGATTCGATTCTTATTTGAAAAAATTAACCATGCACTAAGAGATCAAACAAGAATTCAAACTAAAATATCTGTAGGCCAATGTATCGCCACTGCAACCCTAGAAAATGACATAGCAAAACATGCAAACCAGAAGAAATATGATAATCTTATGAAAAATTTATCTTCATGTTTTATTCATCGAAGTAATGTTGCCATAGCAATAGTTGCAGAAACTGCAGCATGATCAGATGGGAATGGATCTGTTGGAAGATGCTCTAAAATCAGATTTTGTTTATTTTCAATTGCTTGTTCAGGTCTAGATTTGTCACCAAACAATTGAATTACATAATTAATAAATACTGTAATAACAACGCTTGAAAAAATTCATAATGAAGCATCCTTATAATAATTATTTTGTTTGCGAATACCTCGAAGGTATAATACAACCAAGTATAATGGATATGTGAATACAAATATGTCAGCAGTAATTGGAATTATTGCCATCAAAAAATCATGATTATTTACTCGATTATTAAGAAATATCATAAGATTTTCTCACCAAACTGGTTCTACAACTTCTATTGAATCTTTTCGTTTCATGATCGTATTTTTACTTATTAGCTTTCTTTAATCAACGCTGATTTTTTTTAAACTCTGGACAAATTTCAGTGAAAGGACAACGGTTGCATTGTGGCTTTCTTGCAACACACAAATATCTTCCAAAATAAATTATCACGCGATGCGCAACATCTTTCAAAGAATCAGGGATTACTTTTTCCAATAGCTTTGAAGATTGTTCTGGAGTCTTGGTTTTTACGATTCATAATCTATTCATGACACGATGAACATGTGTATCCACCGCTACTCGTTTTTGCCCATAGAGTACATACAGCACAACTTTTGCAGTTTTGATTCACACACCAGCTAACGCTGTCATTCATTCAATCGTATCTGGAATATAATATCACCAGTCATTATACAATTCTTCAGATGAAGCATATTGAAATTGTGTTTCACGAATAGATCATTGGAGAGTTCATTTATACTGCCATCATTCGTTTTTCTTAATTGTGGTTTCATAAACCAATATGTTTGCAGTCTTTACAATATTTCTTGTTTTGGACAGATGTAATCAGACTGTTTTTATATATTCTTTTACTCAAGATTCTCATAGAGGTAATACATCTTCAGGAGATCTTACTACACCAAAAAATCAAATATTTACTTTATTTACTTGTTTATCAGTTGTCTGAGCACTCATCAAAACAGCTATCAATAACTGAAATGGGGTTTCATATTCTAGTTCCGTCAAAGGATAATCTTTAAAAAGTTCATCCATCACCTGTAAGACGTGTTCTACTTTTTCTTTTTTTCTCATAGAACAACTCTAGTAATTTTGCTCTAGAATACCAAACAAAATCTCCTATATTTGGGTAATGAATATAGAGAAAAATGTGAATCTTAAACAATATAACACCTTTCAGTTCCCATGTATTGTGGACTCTTTTGTAGCAATCACATCAACTGAACAATTTTGTGAACTTCTTTCTCAAGAAGAATATAAAAACGCAAAGAAAAAACTCTATCTTTGATGATGATCGAACATCCTTCTTACGAAAGATCGTTTTGAATGACTTGTTATAAAAAATGAAATCCTTTGAAAAGAAATTATAAACGAAAATGATACTGCCGTTACTCTTCGTATTTGATGATGAGAAAATCGAGATGCATTTGTACAACGAAGCATAGAGCAATGATATTGTTGAATCGAAAATCTCATTAGTATTCCATGATCTGTGTGAGCTGCTCCTATGCAAAATATTTGAGCTTATGGAGTCGAAGTACAATCAGTAATAGATTCAGTTGAGTATATTGATTCTGAATCATGAAAATCAATTAAAACATTAGAAAATGACCAATGTAAATTCTGTTATCGCCACTCTATTTTCAAAGAAACATTAAAAGGCAAAGCTTTCATAACACACGTAACAATAACCTTACAAAAATATAATCCAGAAACATATACACCACATATCAAATACTGAGCAATTCAAGAAAGACTCTCTACACATTCATGACCAATAACCCCTACACTTGTAGCAGAGACTATTGCCTCTATACGTGAATCTAAATTACCAAATCGGCAGACACTCTGAACAGCATGAAGCTTTTTCAAAAATCCAGTACTCCCAAACGATGTGGCAGAAGAAATACTTGCAAAACACGATAATCTCGTTTCATACCCTTCAATACCTTGACATACCAAACTCTCAGCATGACAACTTATTGATCTTGCCTGATGCAAATGAATAAACAAATGAACTGTATGAACATACGAAAAACATGCACTCGTTCTCATTCATAAATGATGAGGAAAATGAGAAGAGATAGTAAGACTTGCAAACGAAATCATAGAGACAGTAAAAGGAAAGTTTTGAGTAACACTAACACCTGAAGTAAATTATATTTTATAATCTTATTTGGTTTCCATGTCTTGAAAAATTGATGTACTCCTCTGACTCCAACGAGGTGATGAATGAAAAGGTAAATTAGTTGATTATTTTGCTGAGCAGTATGACTGTGTTGCACGTTTCCAATGATGAGCAAATGCATGACACACTATTATCGTATGAGATGTTAAGACGGTATTACATCTAATTCCATCATGAGTAACACGTTGAAAAGAATCATTAATTTGAAAAAATGTTGTGTTAGATCCTGCGACGTTTGTAAAGGAACTTGATACATTACCAAAGGATATCCCAACGATGGATCTCTTAAGGATATGACGAAAAACCACACTTACTCTACCAACACATAGACGATTAGATAAAGCTTCTGAAGTTGCAAAATGAAAAGCAAAAATATGATCAACACTCAAATGAATTTGACCTTCATACATGGATAAAACATGAAGAAATGCACTTCATATATGATCAATTCATGACAGTAATTTCAAAGAAAAATATGATGCACTTAAAGCTAAACATATGATCACACTCAATGCAATGCCGTCTGTAGAATTTGATATTTGAGATGAAGAACATGAATTTTTCAAAGCAATTGAAGTGCTCAAAAAAATACAACTCGTAGATACTTCATCTTACGTCAACAATCTTCTTGACCAGTGAAAAACTATCTTAGCAGAATGAGCCCAATGAACACTTCTTGATATAGACTGATGAACGTATCCTTATGTAACAAGCTCTAATACGACAACAGCTTGAGTATGTACATGACTTGGGGTTTCTCCAAAACAAATCGGGAAAGTAATTTGAATTATCAAAGCATACACCACAAGAGTATGAAATTGACCATTTCCAACAAAACTCACTGATGAAATTTGAAAGAAATTACAAGATATTGGACATGAGTACTGAGCGACAACCTGACGTCCTCGTGATTGTGGACGGATAGATCTTCCACTTTTACGTTATGCCGTTCGTATAAACTGAGTTGATGAAGTAGTTATCACTAAAATGGACGTGTTAGACACGTTTGATGAAATCAAAATCTGTACCGATTATACGGTAAAGTGAAATAATGAAACAATTTGGAATTGCTCACATGATTTAAGTACAGTAGAATGCTCATACAAATCATATAGTTGACGAAATCAAGACACTACTGCAATAAGAGAAAAAACAAATACTCCGGAAGCATTCGCTCACTATATTAATGATGTATTCGCTAAAGAACTATGAGTTACCGTTCATGCTGTTACAAACGGCCCTGAAAGAAGTGCGTTTATTAAGTGGTAAGGTAGTTTCAATAAAT
>CALLUT010000070.1 GCA_938010495.1 Candidatus Absconditabacterales bacterium | reverse complement strand
CTAACAAACTTCGAACCATAGTATATCTTAGATGTGATTGTTCTGGATTGAGGGGGTTTTTTAATGAAAAGAGTTCTATTCCTAAGTTCTTAGCTGTTTGTAATCGTTGTTTATCAAGCCAAGGATATGTCTCTACTTGGTTTAATCAATGTGCTTTGAGCAAGTAATCTTCAGTCTCTCTCAATATACGAACTGGACTTAAAAATTCTACAAATCAACTATTATTTGGTAGAGGCAGTTCTTCAATATTGTTGAAACCAATTATTCTTGCTATTTCTTCTACAACATCAGCTTCAACATTCATATCTTCTGGAGATCTCCAAATTGGACTTATTACTGTCTTTCAAGAAACAGTAAATCAAAGATTTTGAAGTACAGTTGTAGATTCATCGACAAAAGTATCTGTCATGTCTGTATTTCAATATATCATTGAATAGATGTGTTCCCAATTTATTTCAATTCTTTCACGAACAGAAATATTATTGTCAGCAAACCAAGTATTGAGTCATTGAACTTCGAAATTTCACAGCGATGGTTTGGCATAAGCAAGTTCATCCATAAATAATTCTACACAAGCCAATGAATACATAGGATTTATATATTTTTCAAATCTAATTTCTGCATCAGTTCTTAATCCTAGTCTAGTTGCAGTTTTTCTAACAACTATAGGATCAAAATTTGCTATTTCTACTATAATGTCAGTCGTATCATCATCAATTCATGAAGTGTTACTTCCAACAATACCAGCAAGAGCTAAGATTTTTTCATTATCTGTTATAATAATATCTTGCTCAGTTAGAGTATGTTCTACATCAAAAAGGTCAGTAAATAACTCTCATTCATTTGCTTGTCTTAAAATAATTTCTCAAGAAATTTTCTTTTTATCAAAGAAGTGAATTGGCTGTCCTGTTGTGAGCATGAAACTATTTGAAAAATCTACTCGGTTATTCTTTGGTTGAAGTCAACTATCTATAAGTTGTAACTTGGAAAAGAAACTAGATGGTGCAACATTTATTCATGTTAGTTCAAGGGTACAATACGTATATACATTTGGTGAAGTTAGTGTAGTTTCTCTTGTTCAAGGAGTAGCGTGTTCCAATACTTGAAGTATATGTCATGGATTCATTTTTTCTAGAAGTTCATTTATTCTTTGAAAACGCACTGCATCTGGAAAGATCGTTCTAAGCTCAAGAGCCAATCAAAAATGTCAAAACATATCAGGTCTATGAGTTATAGTTTTGTTTTCTACATCAACAATTCGTCCTTCTAGTCGTGGATATTTGTCAGCGAGACTTATTCAAAGATCTTTGTCTGTGATATCATCAAATGCTCATGCTTCGAGATTATCTTCAAACCCCTTATCTGTTCTTAAATTTTTTCATTGAAGCGTCCAAATACTATGTTCCCCAACATCATCAGCAATTCATAATTCCTCTTTTGAACAAATCATCCCGTTTGAATCTTCTCATCTCATTTGACGAGGTTCAATTGTAAGATTTATAGCTGGTAGATGTGTTCATGGTAATGCAACTGGCACATAATATCACTCAACCATATTTACTGCCCCAGTACATATTTGATATGTTCAGTGACTTCAGCAATCAAGTTGGCAAACAACTAATTTGTCTGCATCTGGATGTTTCTTTACAGAAAGCACTTTACCAATGACTATTAGATCTGGAATTTTTCTTTCGTGTAGTTCTTCAACTTCACACGATTTAAGTGTAAGCTCTTCAGATATTTTTTGGGCATCAATATCTAATGATATATATCTGCGAAGGAATTGTTGAGAATAATACATGCTATATTGTTTATTGTAAATACAGTTTATATATAGGATTCTGTCTGCTTATTGCAATTGTTCTATGGTATATTTGCCTATGCGAGTTCTTCTTAGTTGTGTAAGGATTCAACCCCAGCCAAAATGACTACCAATTACATATGCCAGCGATCTTATGTATGTTCAAGATCATACTGAAAATGAAATTTTTAAATGAGGAAATGAATAATCAAGTATTTCATATGCTATAACATTCATTGGGACATTCTTGTGAATTGGTTCTCCCTTTCTTGCGTATTCATAGAGTTTTTTGCCATTTACTTTTTTTGCGCTAAAGGGAGTTAATGGAATTTCAGTTGTTCAAAGGAGTGAATCACAAAGCGTTTTAATTTCTTCTTGTGTAGGAATTTTTCTTGGAATAGTTGTATCTCGTCATCGTTTTTGAGCAAGAGCAATATCTTTTTCAGAAAGGCTTGATCGCTCTCAGTTACTTTCTGTAACTTTTGTAATCCAGTTTTGCTTATCTGTATCTCGAGTATCTGATCGTTGTGAGAAATCTATAACTGTTTCGTAAGATTTATCCAATCATATAAATGATTGAAGACGTTTGGTATCTTTCCCAATTGCTACTATCATCAGTCAAGATGCATTTGGATCAAGTGTTCAAGCATGTCATATCTTTTCTCACTGCCAGATTCTCTTGAGTTTCTTTATGAGTCAAAAACTCGTGAATCATAAAGGTTTATCTATAAATAATATCATTAATCTATTTAATAAGTCAAAGTACTTTTAGTGCATGGAGTCTTCTTTCAATAAAGATTAACCAAGAATCTTGAGGTGTTAGTGTAGCGAGATCTTCTTTCTTTTGAACTTCAGGTAAGAGAGCTTCTTCATCTTCTTGAGATCTT
This sequence comes from Candidatus Absconditabacterales bacterium, assembly GCA_938010495.1. The sequence goes on along the minus strand of CALLUT010000070.1, from coordinate 417 downwards.
TGTTTAATTCTAACAATACGTTCATACTTATAGAGTTGCCCGTTCTCATGACCTAAGAAAAATGGCGCATACTCCCCTTGTAAGTAATTTTTATAGAAATTGTTTTTATATGCTATTTCTTGTGCTACATCGTTATTTGTTTCTTTCACTTCTTCAATAGAGGCATCAATTGTTTTATTGTTGATAATAGCTTGTATACTAAAATAGCTGATCAAAATTGTCAGGATAAATATTCCATATCTTCGATAAGTACTTTTCCTTAAAAAACTTTGATAACGCATTAATCTCGTTTGATCAGTAAATCTTTACGTTGTTTATATGGTGAGACAATTTTTAGAACGTCTCATTTCTTCACTCATGCTTGTTCCATCCAGTCCATTACTCATTGTTGAGCTAGATATGTCCAGAACCAAAGCT
>CALLUT010000069.1 GCA_938010495.1 Candidatus Absconditabacterales bacterium | reverse complement strand
ATTACGATGCGCGAGATTCTTGATATACACATAGAGGTCGTTATGAATTTGGTCACTTGGCATATCCCCAATTGAGATAACTTCTTGAACAGCCAGCTTATTCTGGGTCAATGTTCCAGTTTTATCAGAACAAATCACTGTCACGCTTCATAATGTCTCAGCTGAAGTAAGACTCTTCACAAGTCATTTTTTTCTTAGTATACGTTGCATACCAATAGCAAGAACAGCTGTTAGTGCAATCAATAATCATTCAGGAATTGCACCTACAGCAAGAGCTACAGCTGTTGCAAAAATCTCTGCAAATGCTTCTCACTTAAGCATTCCAATCACAAATACTAAGAGACTTACTCATACAACAATCCATGTAAGTTGTTTTGAAAACGTATTAAGCTGTTTTTGTAATGGTGTCATATCATCACTTTTTGATAGATTTGTGGCAATTTTTCACATTTCAGTTCATGCTCATGTTGATTCTACGAGGAAAATTCATTGTCATCATTGAACAATAGTTCCCATGAACACTGTATCATTTTCTTCTTTCCCAATAGCAATTGACTCACCCGTTAGCATTGCCTCCATCATGAAGAGTCTATTTGCATCTACTACTTTCCCGTCTGCAGGAACTTTTTCTCATGCTTTAAGGAGTACATAATCTCAAGGAACGAGTGTTTCTGTTTTGATAACAGTTTTTTCATTGTCTCTTATGACTCTTGTCGTAGATTGTATCATATTCTTTAGAGCGTTGAGTTCTTTTCATGCTTTTGATTCTTGATATCGTCCCAAGAGAGTGTTGATTCATACTGCTATACCAATAATTACGGTATCTTCGTGATCACCAAGCATCCAGGTAATTGCTGCAGCAATAATAAGAATATACACCAATGGACTGTTTAACTGAGAAAGCAAAATCTCCAATTGAGTTGGAGGTTTCTTTTCAGGAAGTTTATTTGGTCAGTGTTGCTCTAGAAGATTTTTTGCTTCTTCTGAACTAAGTCATGTGAATTCTTGCATAAGGAAATGTGTTAGGGAATAAGATTATTTACTAAGTTCTGTTTTTGCAGAAGCCATGTTTCTTTGTTTAACGCGTGAAGATTGTAGGATTCTTCTGTTAATGTATTCTTTCATAGTCAAAAGACACAACACGCTAAATGTTGTGTAAATATTCATACAACGTTTTTTAGAAAGTGTACAAACAAACCCTTCATCATACAATACAGTTGTCATATATGGTTCATAATTCACACTACGATGCGTAGGTGTCTCATTTGTCTCTTCAGCTTTTTTGATCACTTCATTGTATCTTTTTGCAGTACCCATGAGGTATCATGTATACTGAGGAATATTAGCATGCAAGTTAGATAACTTGTAATAGTTAAGCTCACTTAACGTAGCATCAATTTGCTCAAAAAGAAATCCTGGAAGATCTATTTCACCAATGTGATCTAAAATTTGGATTCTTAGTGCTGCTGCAAGAGTTTGTTCTGACATGATGTTTTTGTTTTTGTTTTAAAAAATGCACTATACAAATAGTAATGACAGATATCTAATCTGTCAATTTTTGATACTTATTTTTATTTGATTTCTATAACAGTAACGTTGTGTTTTTTTTGTACATATTCGATTAGTGAAAGATCATGGGTAATAAACAAAATAGTAGTCCCTTGTTTATTAATATTTATGCACGTATCAGCAATCATACGTGACGCTTCATGATCAATATTTCATGTTGGTTCATCTGCTACCAAAAATTCTGGATTACGGATCAATGCTCTAGCGATAGCTACTCTTTGTTTTTCTCATCAACTTAATGCTGGTGGAAATTTATCAGCATTATCAGAGAGATCAAGTAAAGTAAGTACTTCTTGAAGTTTTTCTTCTTGAGTATTTTTAGCTACACCATCAATTTCTAATGGATACAAAATATTTTCACGAACAGTTTTCCAATCAAGGAGTTTACAATCTTGAAATACAACTCATATCTTTCTTCTATAGGCTTGTACTTCACTACTAGAGTATCTAGCAACATCATCACGATGGTGAAAAATAGTTCCTTTTGGTGGAGTCAATTGTCTCAGAATAAATTTTGTCAGTGTAGTTTTCCCTACTCCACTTTTCCCAACAACAAAACAAAATGATCCTTGAGTAAGTTCAAAGTTTACATCATTTAGTGTTTTATTTGGAGCTTTTGGGTAAGCCCAATCAAGTCATTGAATACGTATGAGAGGTGTTTTTGGTTCGTTTGTCATGTATATGTAGCTCGGTTAAAAGTTCGATACTACGAGTATAGGGAAATGAATAATAAATGTGAAAGAAAGTGATTGTTTTTAGAAAAAGTTGTTTGACAATTTTTTGAAATTGCTATTTGTTTGATTTTAAATCGTGTTTTTGATTTGCTTTGTTTCTAAGAATATAGGTTGTTTCTTCTTTTTTTGTTTCATTTATTTACACACTCATCACAACTTTCTTGTCCTCTGCTCCAACCCCAGGATGTTTTAGTACTACTCTTTTGAAGTCACGTACGAATTTACTTAAGTATCATTCAATACTACGACATACTTTATCATGCGGAAGTTCTCATCGTTGAGTTTCTCGTAAAAGTTGGTGTTCAAGAAGTTTTTGCTTTATTTCTTCGTCTACTGTTCAGTTCATTACTTGATGAACCATATGATCTGTGAGATATCATGTTAACACTTTTACACGTTCTGTTTCTTTGAGAATTACTTCAGAAATGTACTTGCTCTTTTTAAGGAAATCATCGTAAAATAACGATGCCACAAGAAGATTATGATCTACTTCAGGTTTTGCATTTCCTTGTTTTTTATTGTATGATGGAATTCTTTTCGCGCTAATATATTGTTTGTACTGCTTGATCAATGGTTGTGTTGATGTGGCAAGAAATACTGCAAGTTGTTCCATGTACATCATAAAAATTCAATAATCCTGCACTGAACGCAGAAGTTCAAAAAGCGTTGATTGAAACTTTTTTCTTTCTACTGGATTTGAAGTGTCCAACGCTGCGTTCAATCTTTTTAAAATTGCATTAAATCCATCATCCGTCATGACTTTAATTTCATCGATTGTTGTTGTTCATCATTTATTTGTTAAGTACTCATCTATGTCCTTGATTCACTCTGGTAACGTGAGAACGCGAGGGAAAAGGTCTTGTTCATAAGCCATTTTGAGTCATCTCATTGTTGCATCAAATCATGCCTTATCGTTATCAAAAGCAAAGATCAACGTCTCACTATTTCTTTTTATTAGTTTTACATGTTCTCACGTTAATGCAGTCCCACATGTAGCAATTCAAATTGGTAATCAGTATTGATGCAATGCAATCACATCCATATATCATTCTACAATAATCAATGCTCAGTGATCTTTTATTTTTGATTTTGCTTTATCCAATCAATATAAAATTCTAGACTTATCATAGAGAGGTGTTTCTGTAGTGTTGAGATATTTTGGTGACTGCTCGGCTTCAAGGGCTCTTGCACCAAATCATACTATAGTTCATATATGATTGTGGATTGGAAACGTCAATCTATTTCTAAAAAATGCATACGTATCTCAACTTGATCATTGTCTGGCAACTCAAGCTTTGGCTAGATCTGTTCATGTAAAGCCTTTATCTTTTAGTGTTGTAACTACTTCATAATGACTATCTGGAGCATATCATAAACCAAATGCTTTAATAGTTTCTGGAGTAAGTTTTCTTTTTTCTAATGAATATTTTTCAGCTTTACTTCATGAAAAAGCATTGTTAAAAATATTTTGAAGACGACTGTTTATAAGTTTTACTTTTTCTTTTTCTGACTTTTCCTGTTTAGATTTTTCTGGATCTTTTTGGTATTGTGCTATGTCAACATTTACTTCTTTTGCAAGGTACTGAATACTATCCCAAAAGTCCAATCTTTCAATTTCCATATGAAAGGTAATTGCATTTCATCATTTTCCACATCCAAAACATTTGAAAATTTGTTTGTCTTCAGCTACAGAAAAACTAGGTGTTTTTTCTTTATGAAAAGGACAAAGACCTGATCGGTTTTTTCATGTTTTTTTGAGTTCTACGTATTTTCATACAAGATCTACAATATCAATACGACTAAGAACATCATCACGAAGGGCCATATAAGAAGCATTGGTAAATACTAACACAATAGGAACTTTCGTTCTTTTTTCAAGAAAGAATCTAGTTGTAAGCTAGATAAAAATCATTATTTATAGTACTAATGATATCGATAAAAGATTTTATTCAACAACAAAAATATTCTTGTTGACCCGCTTCAATAAGAATCGCGCAACATCTTTTGTGACGAGAAAAAAAATACGATGAAAAGCACATAGCTCAACTTTGCTGAGTGACAAAATTTCGAGGAACTAGTCCATTTCGCCTTCATGAAGTATTAAAAGTTATGTGCGCAAATTCACACTTTAAACCTACATATACACACTGAAAAGATTGAGTACAATCATTATTTACATGGTGAAATATTCCTGAGTGAATATGTATAGTTTTATATATGGTTGATTGTGAAAAAAGTCCTTATTACGATCCAACTCTTAATAAAGCATTTGGTCCACATTTTGCAGTTGTAAAAAACATCAATTTTATTGATGAAAGAATAACAGTTTATAACCCTTTTGGTTTGGAAGAAATATTTTCTTTTCAAGAACGAAAGAATAGACGATGACTTACATCTTCATACATGGATATGCAAGATTGAGTACTGAAACTTTGCGGTCTTATAAAACCTTTTAGTATAATTACTATCAATTAATTTCTTCAGTTTGATACGTATGAACAAAATAAGTTACATCCTTTTTTGGCGTTTGTATCCCTTCTGCAATATATCTTCTAAACCAGCTTCTTTGTTTTTTAGCATAGCGATGTGAATTACGTTTCAATAACTCCTCTGCTTTTTCCAATCAGTATTCTCCATGAAGATATCAGATAATTTCTTTATATCAAATACCATTCATTGCTGTATTTTCCAATGTGTATCAACGATCAAGTAATCATTGTACTTCCTTAATTAATCATTCGTTAAACATTTCCTTAATACGTTTATTGATACGCTTATTTGTATCTTCTTTTTCTCTCCACAATCAAACCATAAGCAAAGGCCACTGAACTGGTTTTTGTTCAGCTAACTCTGTTTTTGTTTTTCATGTTTTTTCATAGATTTCCAATGCCCTTAAAATATATCTAAGACTGTTTGGATGATGTTTATATGCTTCATCTGGATCTACCGCTAGAAGTTGTTTATGTAAAACTCATGGTTTATCTTCCTCTTCTTTCATCTTTTTTGCTCTTCGTTCTTGATCTGGAGCAACATCGGGCATTGCAAAATTTTTGTATATAGTATCTATATACAGTCATGTTCATCATACTATTATTGGAATATTTCAACGGCTATGTATTTGATCTATCAATGTAGTTACTTGTTGTTTCCACTGTCCTGCAGTATACGTACTATCTGGATCAATAATATCAATCATATGGTGCGGAATTTTTGTTCTTATTTCTTTCGATATTTTATCTGTTCATATGTCCATAGACGTATAGAGTTGTCTGCTATCACAAGAAATTATTTCACATGGATATCTCTCAGCAAGTTCCAATGATAAGGAACTTTTACCAGTGGCAGTCGCTCACCAAATAATAACAACACCCGTTGAGTGTTGTTTTATAAAGGTATTTACTGTTGTATTAATTGATTCAATCATGATTGGTATAGTAGGATTCTTTACCTTGTATACAAGTTTTTTGGTATAAAAAAAAGACTGCCATTTGGAATAACAGTCTTTTGCCTCTATACAGCGTAAACATCTACACTAGGCAATATATAGGATAGAAATTAACTGACTTCTTAACATTCTCAGCATAATTGATTAATTCCAGTTTTTCCGGTTTGGGAGCTGGGGTCAATTAGGTTCAAATTTGATTAAGAGTCGC
>CALLUT010000068.1 GCA_938010495.1 Candidatus Absconditabacterales bacterium | reverse complement strand
TCGTAAGACCAATAGTGTATGGATTTCACAATGTTCCATCTCATATAAACGGAAAGACATCTATCCCATCTAAATTAGTAAGATCATTAGCTGTTCCGTTTCTAAAATTTAGTCTATAGGTAATCCATTCGTCAAAACTTCATTCATTAAATTCATTTCTTGTTTGATCAAGACTTTTAACAGTAAAGATTGTATTTGGTACTGTGATTTCTACGTTTGCATTTGAAAGACGTTGTGTTGTTGGACTGTTATCTACAGGAGAAGATATTAATCCATAGTTTTGTAACGTTCCTGCTTCGACATCAATATCAATTGAGACTTGAAAAATAATATCATCAAGATTTGTGTTGCTTTCTACGTCTCATAGATCCCAGATTAAGATTGTATTGTCAGCGGTGCAAGTATATCATTCTGCCATAAATTCAGCAACATCAGCACAGGTTCAATACGTTGGATCTCCGTATGGTGCACTCGTTGTTCCAGCAAGATATGTTACACCAGGAGGCAAGATGTCTTTAATTACAACTTGGGCAGTCTCTGTTAGTGTTCAGTTTGTCGTAAAACTTGGATCTAATGTGTATTGAATTTTCAATCAAGGGGTAGAAGCACTTCATCATGTAGGTATATCTTGATAATCAAGCGGTTCAGCAAATTTATTCATACGTGCCTTAGCACGTTGAAGAATGAGTCTGTCTCCATAGCTACTTGCATGAGATTGTGTAGATGTACGTGGAAGATAACTGTTATCTACCCAATCATCTCTAAATTCATCATTGAACGTTGAATAATTTTCTAGTACGGTTCATCAAGGAAGCAGGTTTCATTGTAAGTCTGCAGATTTTGCTTGATGTCTTATAACCCAATAGAGGTTTCAACCAGGAGGGAGTTCTTCTCAATCTTCCAAGAAAATACGCATTTTTGTTATTTCTCATGTGGCACGTGCAGTAGCATAGTCACTGTACCATGTTGTTCCTACATCATCACATTCTGTATTAACTTGTGCTGCAGCACTAACTTGAGGATCAGGTGGCCATGATGTTTCATAGGTGGTAGCATATTCCACACGTACTGCTCATCATCAAGTTACACTTATACTACTTACCTGACCTGAAGTATATTCATGGAAGGTGAAATCATTGGTGTCAATAATGTCACACATGGCTATGTCTGAAATAGGAGTTACTCAACGATTGTAATAGTGTTGGATCGTTCTCCATACAGCTCATGGAGTTACAACTCATTGTCATGATCTATAATAGTTAATTTGATATCACTGCGCTGTGTATGATCACGCGTTGTCTGTAAAATATTTTTGATATCATCACCTTCATGCATAGAGCGTATCGTTACGACTATTATCATTTTCACTTTCTGTTTCATCTCAAAAGTTTGAAAGTCATGATATACCGACCGGATCAAAATCAGTAAGTCTATTAACCATAGGAAGTGATCCATCATCATCAGTTCATTCAATCCCATCTACTCCATTAATTACATCTTGTCTTGGAATAAAGACTCTAATTGATCATAATGCAGCAATTTTTCTGTTTACTGGAAGTGGAACTTCGGATGATCAACTTGGGTTATGTCTATATAATGGGTAATGATCTAAGCTTCCATCAAAATTATCAATATTTACAAAAATATCTGCACCACTCTGAGTACATGTCATATCTTGGACTCATGCAACCTGTCAGACAGATCTATCATGAAGAGGGTCATTAGCATAAAATCTACTATATGGGTCTCATCCATTTATCCATCCTTCAGGTCTACAATCTATAAGTTGTGCATTTGCAGGGATCCCACTGAGATCGTCAGTAAAGGAAATTGTTGCGTCCTTACCAAGTGATTCATTTCATAAAAATCATCAAATGTCATCTACCTCTCATGTAACTTCATCTACTTCTATATAGTATTTATACCACATAAGTGATCAAAATTCTCATGTATCTGGATGAGTATATCAATATGAAACTGTGTATAATGATTTTTGAAGATTCCATCTTGGTGAAGATGTTATAATCAATGAAGTGTCATCTGTATCATCATATTTTTGTACTGCATTTTCTGAATCAATCGTACAAGATATTTGTCAAGGTTCGTACCCATTTTCATTTGATCAAAGTGCTCTTATATTAAATCAGACATCTTGTGAAATAACTCATATTCACAAAGTATCAAAAGCTGTAATGTTGCAGGTAATTGTTTTTCAATCCGCAGAAATTGCTGAAGTCGAATCACATATCCCTGGCATGAAATCCCACATGAGTCAGGCTTGTGTGTCTAGGTTTCATGCTGGTGGTAATTCACAATTTATCGAAACTGAATCAGTTCCGTTTGATCATTTTATCCAACTCCATCATACATTTAGAACTGTCTGGTCGTTGGTTCTGATAATACGATCTCATGTGTAATAATCATCAGCTCCATCTGTAGGAGTTCAGTTGTGATTATACTCTATATCAGATATCATGTCACATCAGGGCATGATATTGGTATTATCATTTGCAATAGGGCAAATAGGAACACCATTTACAAGATCTCATATTTGATTTAGATCTCAAGCAGATCATCAAGAGTTGAGGTATTTTATAACAATTCATACTTCTACTGGTGTTTTAAGTTGAGAGTAAATCACTCAGCTGAATAAAAGGATTACTCAAATTCATACTAGAAGTATTTTATGAACGAAATAAGACACCATGTTTATAACTTTTAGAATATTAAAATATGTCTTTGCTGATTCTATTTACTAACATGCAATTTGTCATAAAAAATGAATCGTTTATTTTGTAAATTAGCTCTGTCGACATCTTATGTGCAAGTCAATACGTGATGAAATTTCATCACTCTAATTCTAATAAGATGATTTATTTTGTCAAAAACCAGCTGGCCTACGGGTGCAA
>CALLUT010000067.1 GCA_938010495.1 Candidatus Absconditabacterales bacterium | reverse complement strand
TTTGTGTTCAATCAAACAACACTGCTGATCATAATTTCCCAGCTCAATACGTAACTCATCATACTTCAGTTCAATTGTTTGTGTTTACACTATCATCTGTAGCATCTCCTTCATCAAAACTCCAATATCAGATTAATCAATTATCTAATGTTGTTTGAGTATGTGTATGTCAAATCAAATCAATGGCTTGATAATGGTTTGCACCAGGATCTGTACATTGAGTAAGATTATTTGTTCAATCTGCAAATCAATCACTATCAGCATCTTCATACCAAACAGTACTTGGATTTATGCTAAATAATGTATCGTTACAGTCAGTATTGTCAGTAACATATCATGTTCATTGTGCACATGCTTGTTGAGATGCTGACGGGTCTCAATATCAATCTCAATCTACATCAGCATAGTACGTTCAACCAACTCCATTATCAATAACTCCGTTTACGTCATTATCTAATCAATCACAAAGTTCAGGAGCTCATGGATATGTTGATGGATCAGTATCTACAACATTTCTGGTACGTGTATCTCAAGAAACAGAGGTTGCAACTTCTAATTCACACGTTGGAGCTGCATATCATACTCAAATTACTCATCCAGTACATCATCATCCATTTGTATTTGGAACACTACTACATAAAATTTCTGCAATTCATGTTGGTCATGTTCAGTAGAATATTGGATCATCGATATATCAATCATTGTCATCATCATCACAATACCAATTACATCATTCATCAACTGTTAGATCACAATTATTATCTATTCAGTCACAACTTTCTGTAGCTCATGGATATGTTGTATTAACTGCATCATTACAATCTCAAGCCGTTCATCATGAATTAAGCTCTCATTCAGCATACCATGTAGCTCATGGATCTGTACATGAAAATTGTGTAGTTCAATCTGAATAACCATCTCAATCTGCATCTAAATATCGAATACTCAATGGATGAACTGCTCCACTTGCATCATTACAATCTCATGACTGAATAGCGCTGGTAGCAATATATAATTGTTCAACTTCTTGGTTAGAAAATGATCTATCATAGATACGAATATCATCCAGGTATCATTGCCAACTATACGAATTATTTGAATAAACTTTACCAATATGCTGAATTTCTAAAGCAGTAGACGTTCATCAAAAATTACTCGTAGTTGTTATTGGCTGACCGTTTACATAATACTGAAATGAAGTTCCATCAAAATTAAGCATAAGATGATTCCATTTATTCATATTTGCTCCTGCACTTGGATTGTAACCAGTCCCATCGACTATTCTTCAATTATCAAGATGTGTCCTAAAATAAGTTGTATGGTACATTCTATTATAATTTTCTCAAGAGACCCCTAAGGTCATATCATATGATGCTGTTTGATAATACCAATATCATACTGACCATGAATCAGATGTGGTAGTTCCCAAAACTATTTTGTTATCTAATTCCAAATATGAGGCATTAGTTCAAAAATCTACTGCACTATCATTAAACGTTTGGTCATAATCAACTGTTCCAACAACAGTAAGATTGTTACCACTTGTACTTTTGTCGATACCATTTTTATCATCAAAGTCATAATATGCTATCAATCAACTATCCAATGTTGTATATCAATGCATATCTTGAATCATTTCTGATACTCTAGAATACGTTGAATTTGGTCTCGTACATTGAGTTTGAGAGTCCAATGGATTTATACCAAAACCATCTGCATCTCAATCTTTATACCAAATTGTTGCAGGGTTTACTCAAGCATCTCAGTCATTACAATCGTTTCATAAAGGAGATCATGTTCATTGCCATCATCATGCATCAATAGAACATTCAACATATCAATCTAAGTCATCATCTACTTCATTAGCAGGTAGCGTTGATCAACATGCATTGATCAAACCATCACAGAGTTCTGGTCAAGATGGAAAGATATTCTCATCAGTATCATCACAATCTGTGTTATCTAGTACGTAATTAGCAGGAGCAGAACAAGCACTTTGTGTTACACTAGGATTTCAATATCCATCTCAATCTGTATCAGCATAATACGTTCATCAATAACAAAAGGCTGGTATCGTAATTGATCATGTATTAGCCGTATTTTTCCCATTCCCAGTATTTGCTCAATTATCAGATACAATAACTGTACATCATGAGTAACTTTGACCAGCAACTGGTGTTATACTTATAGATACTCATCACGCATTTGTTCATATAGTACTTGTTGTCGTCAAATTACTACATGTCCCTCATCATCAAAATGATACAGACATTGGATTTGTTCATCAATCAGTTGGAAGTGGGTAACTGTTTTCTGAAATATCAAACGTAAAGGTAAACGCTCAATCTACAATTGCAGGAACAGTTCATGCATTACTTAGTACTGGTGACTCTGTATCTCACTGATTATTTTTTGTTTTTGATGAAACTCAATTATACCAAGTTTCAGTAGCAGTATTTTCAAACAGTGCATTCTTTCAAGAATCACGATCAAAATTATTTGAAGCGAAATATACATGTGTAGCACTTGTTAAATTAGAAAAATTTGCATGAATATTTCATGTTAATTCATTTCCATTAAAGTACATTCTCAACAATCATGTACTATTTCATATGTCAGTTGGAATTTCTCATGTAAATTCATTATTTTGGAGAATCAAACGATCTAATGCTGCGATTGAACCAAACCCAGTAGGTATAGAACCTGAAAGATCATTTCATCCAAGATCTAAGTATCTAACGTTCATCGAAGGTAAATCTGCAGGAATCGTTCCAGTTAATCAATTATTTTGTAAATACAAATGAGTTGTGTTAGCCCATGATCAAAATCATGTTGGGATTGTTCAAAGAGATACTGTATTGTTATACAAGAAAAATTGCAATATCGTATTACCTAATGATCAAATAGTAGAAGGAATACTTGTAAATGCATTAGAATAAAGACGAACATATTTTAATGCTGCCATATTTCATAATCCATTTGGAAGAGCTCATCATAATCCAGTATGATTCATATATATACGATCTACTTTGTCTAGGCTTCATATTGCTTCAGGTATTGTACCTGTAAGATTAGCATTTTTTCATAAAACCAGATATACTAACTCAGAAAAATCACCTATAGATGGAGGAATAGTACCATTTAAGTTATTTCATTGTCATGTATATCAACATGATAAAGCAGCTGAAGTTCATTCAGTTTCATCTGCTAAACAAATTCTATCTACATTATCATCTCATGAATCAAGTCTAATTCAAAACCAATTTTCTATATCTGGATCAGTTTTCCATCATGTATTATTCGTCCAATTATTTCAATTAGTATCATCATATAAATCTAACAATGCATCACATTCAGCTTTTGGTATTTGCGTTGCATCATCTTCTGTTCAACTACAGTTTTCATCTATTCAGTTACATATTTCTGTCGCTCATGGGTTTATTCAATTATTTCCACTATCACAATCTCAAATAGTCGCAGTTAATACTGATGCGATATACCAATTAGCTCATGGAATAGTACATGAAGTTTGTGATGAAGTATCATCATCACCATATCAGTCATTATCAGCATCTTTATACCATGTTTGTCATGGGTATTCATTTGCATCTCAATCATCACAGTCTGTATTATCAGTTACATATCATGAAGGTGCTCAACACGAACTTTGTGATACAGAAGGATTTCAATATCAATCGTTATCTGCATCTTGATAATATGTTCATCATCAAACGTAATCTGGGTCAGCTGAATCAATTAGTCAATCACAATCATTATCAATTGAATCACATGTTTCTGTGTTTCATGGATAATTATTTGCCTCATTGTCTTGACAATCAGTATTAGTTGTTGTTAATTCTGATGCAAGTTTATAATTTGCTGGTCTAGTACATTGAGTACTTGCTCATGTACTATCATCTCAATATCAATCATTATCAGTATCTTTATACCATGATTGTCATGGATATTCATCTTCATCTCAATCATCACAATCATCGCTTCATGTTCATGATATTTGAGTCAACAGATACCATTGAGCACCAGGGTCAGTACAGTTTTGTTGTGTAATTCATGCACTATATCAATCTCAGTCTACATCTTTATACCAAACTGTACCTGGATTATATACTGCGTTATTATCATTACAGTCTCACGTTGGCGCCGTTGTAGTTGCTTCATCATTATCTTGACAATCAATATCTACAGAGGCCTTCGTAGCTGTTGCATTTGGTCTATATCAGTCATTATCATTATCCATATAACACATCTCTGCTCCATCACAGTTTTGATCTATTTCATCTCATGGTATTTCTGTAGCTCATGGGTTTATTGTACCATTAGCATCATTACAGTCACCAGTTGGTTCACTACTTAATGCTTCATCATTATCGTTACAATCTACATCTGCTGATGCTTTCGTGGCTGTTGTATTTGGTCTATACCCATCGTTGTCATCATCCAAATAACACATCTCTGCTCCATCACAGTTTTGGTCTACTCCATCTCATGGTATTTCTGTAGCTCATGGTTTTATTGCGCTATTTGTATCATTACAATCACCAGTTGGCTCACTACTTAATGCTTCATCATTATCGTTACAATCTACATCTGCTGATGCTTTTGTAGCTGTTGTATTTGGTCTA
>CALLUT010000066.1 GCA_938010495.1 Candidatus Absconditabacterales bacterium | reverse complement strand
TCAAATATTTCTTCATATCTAGCAATCATAATATCTGAGAGGAATCTCACATCAATACTTTCATCTTCAATAGTTCTATTATCTAATATTATAGTTCATTTTTCTCTTTTTACAGCTTCTGCTTCTTTGATATCAACTTGTAGTCCGATAGAAATATCTTTCGTTACTTCTTCTCATCACACAGGAATTACTCCATAGAATAAAGGATATAATTCTTCATATACAACATATGAAGATTGATTTGCACCAATATCTACAAGTACAACTCAAAGGTCTTTCAAATCAAAATCTAATGTTCCTTCACTCAGTCATAGGATGTTTGGAACAATATCTACCACATGAAGATCAAGTCTACTAAATACTTCTAGTAAGTTATTATAGTAAGTTTTTGGAATCATAAACACATCAGCAATAATTTCTAATTTTCTTGCCTCCATTCCAATAGGATCTTTAGTCTTCGTTTCTTCATCGATTAACCATACTACTGGAATAATTTTTATTACTTCATAATTTGGTTTATAGCTAGCATCAGCAACAACTTCAGAAAGATGAGAGATATCGTCATGTCAGATATCTTTACTCAATACTCTTTTTTGTTCTGCTACTCTTTTAATTTCTGCTGCTGGATGAGAAATTCAAACTACTACTTCTTCAATAAAATCTCATCAAAGTTTCTTAGCAAATGATTGAAGAAGTTCATTTACACAAACTGCAAAATCTTCTATATCTAGAATTTTTCATTTACGCATTCATCTCGTTCTCACCATTTCTTTAGCAAGAACAACGGTTTTGTCATCCTCCACTCAAAAAACAACTCATTTGACATATCAGTTTCAAATGTCAAGTACTGTACGCATCGAATTCATATATTTATCACTCAGTTATTTTTAAAGGAATTTACTACTCTCAGGTATAGAGTTGTCCGCTTTATTCTCAATTCTAATATGTATAAAGGTGATAACCTTTGGTTACCACTCTTATTTTTTCTTTCATAATTTCCACTTCAAAGCATAGATTTTTCTCTTATCAAAATGGAATTTTAACATTGTATCAGCAATAATGCAATCATCTCAAATCACTCATAAATTCTTGCGTTTCCATAATACAATAGGCAGCCAAATTAGCTTTATAAGTCGTTCTATAACATCTCATACAACTCATCAAAACAGTTTTTCAATTAATTTTCTCGAAACAGACATTCATCTTTTTATTGCTATCTCTAAATCAACTATTTGTTGAAGAGGATGATTTGGTAAATAGAAACCTATCCAATCATTTTCTTTATAGATATTTAATTCATAGTCTTCAAATTCAAAGTATATTGGTACAAGATGTGCAATTCGATACACAAAATATGGATCATATGGTGAAAGTTTTAGCGTTTGTAAGTTACAGGCATCACGAGTAATCGTAAAACTTAAACAAAATCTTTTTCTTGAATTTTTTGATGTTCTTTTAATTTTTAAAATTCGTAAAAAAAACACACTCATTAGTCTTCATCGCCATAATCTTTTAACATTGGTTACGATAAAAAGATCAATGTCTGATCAATCATGAAGTCAATTAAATGTTATACTATTTCATAAATATACCGCCTCAATGAAAGGAATATACCTCCATACTCGAAGCCACTCTTTTACAAACTCAACATATTCATTTTGTAAATCATTTACAATACTCCATGTTGGTTTTTCAACAAATCATAATCATCGAGGTTCTTTTCAAACTCAATAAGCAAAAAAGTCCCTTTGACGCGGCAAAGGGTAGTTCATGATTTCATAAAATAGATAAGAATTATCGCTCATATCTTATAATTACTTAATGAGTGGTCTCACTACATACGTAAAGTCTTCATCATTTTTATCTTTAAAGATAACTGGTTTTTCTGCATTTACTAAATGCATTTCCACATCATCTCAATCTATGTTTTTTAAGAAGTCTCAAATATACTTACCATTCATTCAAAATGGGACTAATGATCATTCAAGTAATGCTGGAGCTGATGTTTCAGCTTCTCACATATCTGTTTCTCAAGATTTAAGAACAAGTGCACTATCTCATCACTGTATAGAAATAAAGTTATTGATATCTCTCGTTAGAATTGATATTTTTCTAATAGCTTTTTCTAATTGTGTCTTATCAAGAAGTGCTTTTGCATTAAACGTTGTTGGCATAATATTTTCATTTTCATAGTCTGGAAAACTTCCTTGTATAAGAAGTGACATACAATGAATCTTTACATCAGGAGTAGTAAAATCGAATCAAACCATATTGTCAGAAAGAGAAACATTCATTGTTTCACCTTCTTTTTCCGTAGCATAATCAGCAACTTTCTTGATATCATTTATATGTACTTTTGGAACAATAAATGAAAAGTTAGCTCATTGAGATCATTCAAAGTCAGTTTTGTATTCAGCTAATCTAAATGAATCAGTTCATACAAATACTAGTTTCTTCTTTCATTCATATTCTTTTGTTCTCATGAAAACTCATGTAAGAACAGGAGAGAAATTCTTTTCTGTAACAGCGTATTCAACTTTTCAAATACCATAAGAAAATGCACGCGTAGAAAGCTCAACTGCGCTATCTGATTGAACTGATGGAACTGCTACATACTCACTAGCTGGGATTCACTTAATTTTAAATTCATCTCAAGAAGATTGAATAAATAATGTTTCCTTTCAAGTATCAATGTGTAAGACAACAGAATCATCATCAATTGTTCTCACAATGTCAGACAAAGTTTTTGCATTTACTGTGATTGATCATTCATTTTCTAATTCAGCAGAAATTTCAGCTTCGATATATTTTTCCATATCAGTAGCTCTAAAAACCACTGTATCAATATTTCATTTAATATAGATATTTTCAAGAATAGGCAAAGTAGCATGTTTAGAAACGAATCTCGAAGCTAAATCTAAAACCTCTTGTAGAGTACGAACAGAAAGAGTTACTTTCATAAGTTGATATGAAAAAAATTAAAGTATTACTATACTTGTTGTATCGTTATATCATTAAATTGCAAGAAAGTATTGTCTATTTTCAGAAGTTTCTTTCGTCTTTTATTGAGTCATACCAAGCCAAAGCTTTTTCTAGTTCTTTCTCATCAAAATCTGGGAAGAAAAGATCCGTAAAAAACAATTCAGCATATCATATCCACCATAGCATGAATCAAGAAATTCTTTTTGCCAATTTTCATTTTGTTCTAATTACTAAGTCAATTGGTGGTAAATCTCAACAATCTAAGTAATTTCAAAAAGATTTTTCAGTAATTTCATCTTTAGATACTCATGACTCAATAACTTTTTGTACTCCTCTAACAATCTCATCTCTTCACCCATAGTTAAGTGCAAGTACCATTGATTTTCATCAATCATATTTATGCTTAGCTGCTCTACTTTTTAAAAGTTCAACTACATCGTTAGGCAATCATACTGATGAACCAATTCGACGAAAAGAAATCTTTGTAGATTTCAAAAGATCATCAACTTGATCAAGCACATATTTATATATTCAATATAAGTAATCTAGTTCTTCTTGAGTTCTTTTTTTTGTGTTTTCAGAACTCAATCATCGCATTGTAGCAACTTCAATCGAAGTCTTTTCAAAAATATATTTTAATAGTTTGAGTGATTTTTTTTGTCATTCAATATGTCAAGCAATCTGTTCGAATCAGTTTGCTTTTGCCCATGTTCTATTTCAATCTGGAATTATAGCTAAGTGCCTTGGATAGTGCATTTAAATAAGTCGGTATCATAAATTACAATGGCTACATACTAGCAAAGATGAGGTAAGTTGCAATACTAATCAGTAATGTCACAAAAAAAGTTAACATTCGTATCTATTTATAGACTAAAGATTTATTCATGATTTGAATAAAAACTATGGGACCAGTGGAACTACCAAAAACAATCTAATACTTAAACAATTTCTCAAGCATCACAATCAAGTGATAAGTATTTCAATTACAGGAGAATATTTTATGTCTCCACATCAACATAATTTTCTTTCGTACTCTCTTCCACACAGAGTATTTATTTGATGGAATAAGAATCAGCAAGAAAGTAGTGTATGGGAAGTAAATGATTGACTTCTTAAAAAATCAATTATTCATGAACATAACATATGAAATCATTATTCAATATTACAGTTACAACCAAAGTTGTGTACGAAAAACACTTCTAATTCAGCTATTGCATGAATGAACGCAATAATCACATGAATAGATTTTTGTTGAAAATGAAATGACATATTCCTTAAAAAAATAGGATGATATCCATTTAATCCATTCAATGTACTCCCCTATATAGATAATACATGATATACATCAGTAAGGACTAATGCTGAACTTACAAGCTTTGAGAAAAAAATAATCACAAGCAACGAACGTTTTAAACATTGTATTTTTGATTATCCAATTCATCAAAAAAAATATACAAATGTTTCAGATCAAATTACTTGATCCCTCATAAACCAATGGGATTTATTTATGAATGACATACAAAACAAATCATATGATGCTCTTCTTAAAGCATTAAAACAATTTCGTATACAACTCTTATTAGACAATATAAGCTTATACCAAAAGTTGGTAACTCTAGAAAATGAAGTTAATAGATCCATGCTGCTGATGCCAGTATGAAATCATCTCCACTGATTTTTCTTTTGAAGCGATAGTCCTTCTGAATTAGATTTTAAGAAATTACCTCCTGTACTTTATAATTCAAAAAAAGAATGATTTTGATGAAGATGATATATTATTGAACAACAGTTAAATAAGTGAATATATCATTTCTTATCACCAAAAAGCATCATTATAAAAACAAATAAGACTAATTCATTAATTATAGAAAAAGAATATAACGACATAAAAAATGAAGCATGAATTATTCTAGATTCTTCTACTAATAAAATAATGATTGATGGAAAAATATATTGATCTAAAGACCTCCCCTCACAAAAAGCAACTATAGAAATTTTGTGATTACTGATTCAAGAGTATTGAAATAAAATATTAAATACTGCCCTTCCTAGTTCAAGTTATTCAAAAAATAAAAATTCTTTAGTATGAAAAATTATCGCTCCTCTTTCCGTTTTATTGAAGAGATTATGAAAGGAAGAAATAGTTCGAGAAGTGAAATGATCCTTATATGAGTATACACTTTGTCTACCCAAGCAGCATACCCAACTATACTATATTAAAAAACTTTATTAATTATTGTAACAAATGAGTATTACTATCATCCATAGTAACTCAGCATGAATCGAAGAACCGTTTAAAAAAATAGATCAGCGAACAAGTAATTTTGATACAAAGACTATAGTAAATATTGAAGAAATTAGAATGTATTTAACCACTATAACAGATCAAAGAGTGATTAATGCAATAATAACTAGTTTGGTTTGAGAAAAATTTCATAATAAATTTGCTCCCTATATAATACAATACTACCAAACTATTCAAATGAAAAAGTTTCTTACTACAATTAAAACAAAATATAAAACAAACAAATCAAAAGATCTCGCTGATCTGCACAATTCGAAACATGCTGAATTCACTTGAATCAATATCTGATTGGACCACAACGTAGTTTGTGTAGAATCTTGAATTTTATGTACAAGTGCTTGAGCTATTCATGATATGTTTTCACCAGAGAGTATTATTTGTTTACACTCAAACCATGAAAGTACAATATTAGCAAATGAATTTCTCTCTCTTTCCGAAAGAAAAAATATTGAATGTGAAACAAACGATTGATCAACATTTAACTATAGTTGATTTGATCGAGTGTATATTCCAAACATCGTTGTTAACAAAGATGCAGTTCTTAAACAAATAATTGCTACTTGAGAAAAAGAGGTGCGCATACTTGTTCAGTACGCTACGTGATTAACACAACTATTATATAACAA
>CALLUT010000065.1 GCA_938010495.1 Candidatus Absconditabacterales bacterium | reverse complement strand
GCATCACCAAACTCACGATCATACATCTTGTTTCTTGATCTCAATAACTTCCCTCGTCTAGGATTATCATAATGAGACGCTCTTACTCTCAAATCTGCTAACCATTTTTCCAACGCTTCACGCTTCTTTTCTTGACGTTTCCACTCTTCCATACGTTTTTGATATAATGCATCTCTTTGTTGCAAGTAACTACTATATCATCACTTATATTCATTAACTTCTCCAAACCTCACATCAATAATATGACTACACACGTTTTCCAAAAACCATCTATCATGAGACACTACCACAACTGGTCCATGGAAACGTTTTATAAATCACATTAATGCTTGTACACCAAATTCATCAAGATGGTTCGTTGGTTCATCAAGAAGCAAAATATTTTTTTCATCAAGTAGCTGTTTTGCTACTCTAATCTTCGTCTGTTGTCATCAAGACAAGGTTATCAGTTTCTTTTCGAGTGATAACTCATCTGCTCAAACCTTTCATAGAGCGATCATACATTCTCGATCTTCAAATTGATTTCATGCTCACAAGTAATCAGAAATTCTCTTATCATCTCATGCATCTAATCATTGAGTCACCATTCATATATCTCATCTTGTCTCAACTAGTCATTCGTCAGCTTCCACATCTCATGACATAATTTGTAATAACGTAGATTTTCCTGCACCATTAGCTCCAACAAGTCAAAAGACTTCTCATCAATTAACAGTAAATGAGACATCACGAAAACATTCCTTTGCTCATCGAGCATGGCCAATATTTACAAGACGTATATAAGGATTTTTCATGGATATAGGTGATTAATCTGTTTCTTTACTTTCCTCTATTGGAGCTTCAACGTCCTTTAATACAGGTGTATCAGTTTTCACTGGAGCTTTTTTTATAGGAGTTTTCTTTACAGGTTTCTTAGCAACAGGTTTTCACTTTGCAACAGGTGCTGTTCAATCTCTAGAAATATAAACATACATAGGAACTATCATTGGAGATCTTCCTACTTCTTTTTCAATAAATGTTGCTAGATCATCTTTAATTGCTCTCATAATGTCTTTAGTTTCCATTCTTTTCTTCACGTATCCATAATATCTAGATTTCACATATTCTACGATCTTCGTGTGTACTTTTCTTACTTCGTTTGAATATACAAAACCACGTGATTCAATTTGGATATTACCAACAAGTTCTTTTGAACCAGAATCAACCTTGAAAATAAGATTTACAATACCGTCATTTGCCATAATTTGACGAGCTTTGATAACATATTCTCATACAAGATGTCATTTTCACTTACCATCAACAAGTACAGCATCAATATCTAATGTCTGTGGAGATATTCTACATCCATTATCATACATTTCTATTACTGCTCAGTTTTTCGCTGGCATCATAATTTTCTCTTCTGGAATTCATACTTTTAGACCAAGTTTTTTATGTTCATATCTAAAGAATGAGTTCATATAATATGGAAGGAAATAATCAGGCTTAACTAAGTTAAGGAATAGTTTATGATCTTCTTCTCAACCATGTCATGATGTATGCACATCCATTTCATTGTTTGTAATAAGTCTTACTCATCTTTCACAAAGTTGATCTTTCATGTTCATTGCTTGAATTTCATTTCAAGGAATTGTAGAAGCAGAAACAAGTACTGTGTCACCTGGTTGCAGCGTGATTTGAGCATGTTCATCTCTAGCCATACGAGCAAGAGCACTAAACTCTTCTCATTGAGCTCAAGTACATAGAATCATTACACGTTCATCAGGCATGTTATCTAATGATTTTAATTGGCGTACATAATTTTTTGGTACTTTGATATATCAAATTTCTTGACAGATAGCAACATTATTGATCATAGATCTACCAGAAAGATAAACGATTCTATCATTTTTAACAGCACTATCAATCAATTGAATCACTCTTCACACATTTGAAGCAAACGTAGCAATAATTATTCTCCCAGTACATTTTTGTACAGTATCATGAAGAATGTTACCGATTTCCATTTCTGATGGAGCCCATCATTTCTTTGAAGCACCAAGACTATCTCAAATATATAATTTCACTCATTCAAGTCAAATTCTAGCGATTTTAGCAAGATCTGCTGGTTCACCAATAGCTGGTGTGTGATCTACTTTGAAGTCTGAAGAGTTAAAAATAAGTCCTTTTGGTGTTTGAATAGCCATAGCCATTGTTTCAGGAATATTGTGGTTTACACTAGCAAATTCGATAGTGAAACATCCAAGTTTAAGAATATCTGTTTCTGGGTTTACGATTTTGTATTTAATCTTTTGCATATTTTTTTTGTTGTCGAACGTCTTTTTCACAATACCAAGTGTTAGTGGTGTTGTATATATTGTTGGATATCACAAATCTGGCAAAAGATCTCTCAATGCTCAAACATGGTCTAAATGTCAATGCGATAGCACAATACCTCTTAGTTTTTTGATATTTTTCTTAACATATCTCACATCAGGAATAATATAGTCTGCTCACATTGTTTCCTTTGCAGCAAATTCCATACCAGCATCAACGATAATCATATCGTTTTCATACTCGATAAACATACATTGCCCTACTTGTTCCAATCACATAAGTGATCCAATACGAACTGGTTTTTCTCATTTTTTAATAGTAAATTTGTCTTGTACAGCTTGTGGAGTTTGTCCTTTTAAAGCTTTTACAGATCATCTTGCTGATGGTCTTCCTTTTGCAGGACCTCTTCTTTTTGGTGAAGAATTTCCTGTTGTTTTTCTGGTCTCTTTAGAGAAACTAATTTGACCATGTAAATTGTTTTCTTTTTTTGTCATTTGAATTTTTTAAATAATATTTGTAAATATTTATGTCACATAGCGAGTATCAACAGTGGGCTTATAATAATTCTATCCCAATATCGTCACCATGAACTATAAGTCTTTTGCAATCACTAATAGAAACTAAACGTCCTACACAGTGTCTTGAACTATGATCTGCTGTAGGATGGTGAACATATCACATCGCTACAAGTATTGCTAAATGGAATGGACTCTTAACTTCAATAGAAGTATCGTATCCGACCTATCATAGAGCATGTCATTTTTTACACGAGAATGGTGTATGGAATACGACATTGTACCATTGTGATATTAACGAGTTTCCTTTTGAAACTATCGTACAATCAGCATTTGAATTTGTTTTTATCGATGCAATGAAAGCATCATATGATCATTATTATTCTCTAATACTTCCTTTTCTTGCTTGATCATGTACATTAGTGTTTGATGACATGAAGCAATACGCTGAGAAAATAGGATTTATACATGAACGTCTTCTTAAAGAAGGACGAACATGTACATTGCATACTACTGATAACTGAAATGATCAGATATTAGTAGCTGAACGTTAGATTACTCTTCAGAAGTTTCTTCTTTAGCTGTTTCAGCAGCCTTCTCCTCACCTGCAAATAATTTTGCTTCTCATCACATGTCCATTCTTTCTATTTCATCTATAATAGATTGTTCTGCACAGTAAAATTCATCAACATCATCAAATGATCAGATTTCTAATACTTCTTTGTTTGAAAGCAGTGCCATTGATTTTTTACCACTTCTAACAAGAAAGCTTAATTGATTTTTTGCTTCCCAGCAACGAACGTTTTCACCATCAATATCATATTCTCATGGGAAAGATACGATATTATTGTTTGTCGTTCAGTATCTCATTGCTTCTCACTTAGTAGTAACAAGTTGAATCAGTTTAGATTCAATTGCTTCTGGTCCATAGTAAAATTTCTTGTTGATGAGATATCATCATTCTTGCACTGTAATTGTAGTCATGTTTTTTAAGAAAAAAAATAATAAAAATAGGTATATAGTTAACTATCCAATCAAAAGAATTCTGGATTAATAAGATTAAGAATCGTTCATGAAGCTCACAACAATATAAGTCAAGCGATCACAGATATGATAAGTTTTACTCATGCTGCTTTTGATCCAAAGGCTCAATCACTTGCAATCATAAATCCTCACACCAATATTCATAAGAATCACACTATAATAATAGCAGTCATCACTATTCTTGATACTCACCCAATCAATTTAGGGAATACTGATACGAGATCAGTACTTTCTCATTTTGTACTTTTTTTGATACAGTTTCATACAAATGGGACATAGGTATTAAGCATAATATCTTTTTCAGGATTACAATCGCTTTGAGCATGAACTGTTCATGTTCACATTCCCATAATACTTATCGCAAAAGCTAATATTCAAACAATAATATACTTCATAAGAATATGGTAAGATAAAAAGCCTAAAGCATTTGTGTTACTACGTTGTTGAGCAATGCTCAATCAACACTTGATCAATATTGTTTCATTATTGCACCCATTAGTTGTCCTCTCTGTTGTTTCAAATCAGTTATACCAAGAGATTCAATTGTTTCAAGAACAACAGCATGTGTCTGTTCTTTAGACATTGTTTCTGGAAGATATACTTCTAGATATGAAATATTAGTTTCTTCAAGAGTTACTTCTTCATCATCTCATTGTTGTTTCAAAAACACTAATGATTCTTTTCTTGTCTTAATTTCCTTTTTGATTACAGCGATCACTTCGTCATCGTTTGGTTCCCTTCCTAAATCAATTTCTTTGTTTTTAAGTTGAGCTCTCACAAAATTAAGGATGTCTTTTTTAATAGTCTCCCTAGCTTTAAATGCAGCTTTCCAGTCGTCCTGGATTTTTTTATAAAGGCTCATTACAATTGTTTAAAAAAAAGGATATCCAAACAGTTTCTCTCGGGGAAAGTAATCAAATGAGATGAAAACAATTCGGTACTAAAGTTATGCAATACATATACTTTAAGGAAGACGGTTTTTATTGCAAGGAATTGTCAAGGTAAGTTTTATGGCTATTTACAAAGAAAAACTACAATGCTTGTTTCATAAAGTCTTCTTTACTCATATATTTTGCAGCAATTACTGTTGGAGTTCACACAACTTGTGACACTATATTATTCAAATACTCTACAGTTTCTTGTTTTTGCATAATAGTATAAAATTGTTCATTTATAATAATCATTGAAAGCACTCAATCATTAAATGACTCAATCATTGTTTGTTGTTTTAATGCAGATCTAATCATTACTTTATCAACTTTTTCTATGATTTTTTCTAAGATTCAAGAAAAATCTTGTGATGAAGGTGATTGAATTGGTACAGGAACAGAAGCTTCTACTGGAGGAGAAACTACAGGAGTTTTAAGAACTTCTTTTTCAGTTTGAACAACAGGTTCTGGAGTTGATACGGATTCTACTGCTGAAGCAGGACTCTTTTCTACTGGTTGAGAAACTACAGACGCTGTTTCAACAGCTACTCATCAACCTGAACAATACATGTATAATTTTCTTTTCCATACTAATGCTGGATGTGGATATCGCTTCATTTCTGCTGCTATTTCTTGCATCATTCATGTTAATGGTGCATATGCAGCAGGATTTTCCATAAAATGATCATCCAAATATAATAATATATCTTTTGCTAATGCATATAAGTCAGTTCCTCAATCAACAAGTCAATCTAGTATTTTCACTACTGCATCATAGTTTTTACTAGCGATTGCATTCATAAATTCTTGAAGAACGTTTGCTGAAACTACTCATAAGAATTGAGCAACATTTTCTTGTGTTATTGGTCATAAAATACTTACTTGCTCAAGATATTTAATAGCGTCACGCATTGCTCAATTTGAAAGTCTTGCAATTAAACGTAATGCCTCTCCATCATATTCCATAGATTCTTTTCATGCAATATGTTCTAATCTTCACACTATTTCATCAATACTAAGATGTTTAAAGTTAAACACTTGGCAACGAGAGATAATCGTGTCAGGCACTTTGTTTATTTCAGTAGTGGCTAGTACAAACATCAGGTAAGGTTTAGGTTCCTCCATAATTTTTAGGAGTGCGTTGAATGCACCTTTTGAGAGCATATGCACTTCATCAATAACATATACTTTGGTTTTTAAGTTCGTTGGTGGATATAATGCTTTATCAATAATTTCTTCACGGATGTTATCTACTCATGTATGAGAGGCAGCATCTATTTCTACATAATCTAGTGTTTTTCATTGATCTATAAGCATCGCAGCAGGATCTGTGAGAACGTCTGGATTCCCGTCAGCATCTTTTGTAGTACTATTTACCATCTTCGCTAGCAACCTAGCAGTTGATGTTTTTCATGTTCCTCTTGGTCCGTACAACAAATAACTACTAGAAAATTTTTCTTGCTGTGCTTGAGCAAGCAAAACATCAATAATATGGCGTTGTCACACCATATCACCTAGAGTTTTTGGACGATATTGTAGATATAATGACATAGTATCGTTTATAGGGTTTTAAGATTGGAGGTCAATGGAATGAGAAAGGAATTACGACGCATACACATAAAGTTGACTTGTTTGTAAAAATAAATATTGTATAAATAATAGTTTATTTAAAAATTTTGCAAATACATTATGTCTATAACCTTGTCTCACAGTCAATTAAGAGCAAAAGCATTCAATAAAATTGATGAATATGTAATGAGAAATGCTGAAGTACTTTGAGCAGAAGACTGTCTTGATGATTGGGCAAATTTAAATTATCAAGAAGTAAAAAGTATTGCTCAAAAAGAAGGATATTGATTACTTATATGAAGAAATTTGATTCGTATGAGACATATGGACAGTGCTCCTCTATATAAAACACTTAATTCCCCTAGCAAGGACCCTTTGTATAAAAAAATAACTGATATATTAAAATGCCTTCCTATAATAGTTTGAAAAAATCATAAAGATTGGATTGATAAATACTCAATGCATACGGAGCAATCAATAACTGAACAATGCGAAGAGTATTTAAATTGATGGTTAACTGTATTAGAAAAAAGAACAAGATGACCTGATCCAAAAGATGGTGTTCACACTGGATTTGAACATCAAGAACGAAGCAGAAATGAAATAAATGAAGATACTTATAACGCTATGATTGATCTAAAAACACAAGATTATAAAAACTTTCTCTATAATATATGTTTCTTAAGGTTATGAACAGAATATACTCTTCTGGATATTATAAACTTATCTAAAGAATAGTATTCTATTGAGGAATTTAAAAAAATAGATACAACGAGAATAATAAATATTTATTCTCAACGACATAATGCCTGCTCAATTCCCTCGATTTACACAAAGCAATTACTTAAACGTAATGCACAAAGAATTTTGAAATCAAACAACGACTCAGTGGTTTTCTATTCGAGAACTTTTTGCAACTCTGCAAGCACCATTTAGTAAAACGTATGGAGACTTAGACGCAAGAAAATTAAGCGAGTTCTTACAGCATGATAAGCCAGAAGATATGACATATTTCAATGGTGAATACAAACCAACGCATGAACTCATAACAGCAATGAAATTAGTTTGTCCAACAGTATGGTGTTGTGATTATTTCTTACGAAATGAATGACATTGAACACATACTGGAGTTGATATAATATTACCAAAAGGGACTCCGATCATAAGTTTCACTGACTGAGTTGTTGTAAGGACAAAAACATGGGATGGAATTTCTAAGAATGAATGAAACTGTATAGCGATAAAAGCTCCTGACGGATATGTCATATGATATGAACATCTTGATCGTATTGATGTATGAGTTTGAGAAAAAATAAAACAATGAGACCAAATAGGAACATGCTGAACAACATGAAACTCAACACAATATCATCTCCATTTACAAGTAGACAAATGATTTGCCCCATTCCATCCGTATTGGTCAACAAATCTAGAAGAAATTAAAAAATATACAATTGATCCTCTATCATACATCCGCGCGCAAAATCCTTGAACACTCTATCAAGACTCACCTTCATGAGAAGCATATACACAAGCAATCAGAACATTAACAAAATGACGCATTATTAAATGATTCAACAGGCGTATCTTCCCAGAAAATTCACTTAAAAGATATGAAGCAGCATTAATGATAGACAGAGCCTTGCGTCTTTACAGCATGTACAATGATCGTCTTAAAATAAATATTACATCAGTTCCTTACAACGATGTAGATCGAGCTGACTTAGAACTTCTTGAAACACTTGATAGGCTTCAGACATACTGAATTATGAAATGACATAACTATGATTTTTATCCAGATAAAGATCTTAAGTGAGAGGAATTACTTGCTCTACTATGAAGAATATTTTATTGATTAGAAGATACTTCAACAAAAAAATGGTATGAAGCATATCTTATGGGATTTATTGACAAGGATATTATCGATGAAACTCGATGATATATTTGAAAATCTATACCTAGAAAGGAAGTATTTTTACTACTAGCAACGTTATTGGTAAAAGAGAAAGTGTTATAATTAATTGACTTTAATAAAAAAAATGATATAAAAACATAGTTTATATGTCCATATTATCATGCACGAAATTTGAATCATCTGATGAACAAGTCATGAATCAACAACTCATTACTATGACAGAATAAATAAACTCTATAATGAAAAAGTTTGATGAAAAGAATACCCTGAATTTATGGTAAAATCAGTAAATTTTTGAGATATCATAAAACTACTCGATCAAGATGATTGGGATTGAGTATTTAAGCTTATCAACAATAAAGCATATTGATTAGAAAGAAATTATTGAATAAAAGGTATAATGATAGCAACAAACACACTTCATAAAGTTGCAGACAAAGTCCAAGAAAATCTCATGATACCACTTATTAACATAATTGAAGAAACTTGAAAAGTGATCCATGAAGATGATAGCAAAAAAGTATGACTCTTATGAACAAAATTCACTATGAAAGATTGATTCTACCAGGAAAAATTACAAAAAAAATTCTGAATCGATACAGTAACTCCTACTTGAAGAGATCTTGCAGAAGTTAATAGAATCATACGAGAAGAACTTGTGAATTGAAAAGTGCTTGATTCATCAATTAAAACATATCAAGAAATTATGGATACGCTTGTTTCAAAATGAGCGGATTGAATCATTCTAGGGTGCACTGAAATACCTATGTTAGTCAATAAAGAGAACTACACTAAAGTTCCTCTATATGATACGACAGAAATACATTGTAATGCAGCAGTGCGTTTCATGATAGAAGGAAAATAAATCTAAAAAATACTTTAATAAAAAACCCAATCCATAAAAGATTGGGTTTTCTTTTTGTATGAACATATATTTTCTACCATACGTCTACCATACTAATTTTGTATTTCAAATATCATAGAATATCTGCTACGCGTTTATTAGTTGTAAGATTAATTTTTCATTCAACTCTTTCAATAGCATTCCACAATAGTGATAATTCATGTTTGATTTGATCTGTTTCTTCTGCGAATGATCTACTATCAAAATAACTATCAATTACTTTCTTTTCTTGTGGGCTTAAATCCCATTTAATATTAGAAAGGTTACTTACTCCATGTTCTTGCTTATCAGCTTTCATTATCACGGCAAATCTTCTTTGACTCATTCAAAAATCTGTACATGTGTACAACATTGCTTCATATCATGATGATGGATATAGTAGGTCTGTTTGATCAGGAGTTACTTCTTTCAATTCTGATACTGTATATTCATGGTCTGTATATGATCAATCATTGTTTCTTACATAGTATACAACATCATCTCAAGGCAATAGTGTAACGAGAATTTGTCCAATAGTAGGATATTTTCATTCTTTGTATTTATCAGGCTGATCTTTCCATCGTGAACTATGCATAGCGGCTACCGCTCTTCAATGTTCTCATGGTTTTACTGATCACGCATGATGTACTGCTCATTTTGCAAACGTTTCTTGTAATTCTCATGCAACATCCACTTCCATTCAGAACAAGAGTTTTTCATGCATCGCAGAATCTTCTGGTAATTCAAGGATTGGTACAAGATATCATAATTCAGGAAGAAGAACA
>CALLUT010000064.1 GCA_938010495.1 Candidatus Absconditabacterales bacterium | reverse complement strand
CATCCTTACAGTGATCTCATCGAAAAACAATTTAGACATTTGCATTACAGTGCTATTCTATTGAAGAGTACTTCTATGCAATGCTTAGAAGAAAAGGAAGGTTCTTTCATCTACAAATTTGCAACAGAAAATGTGACTGATGAAATCCATTTTCCTGATTCACTTTTATCAGATCTTGTTTACGAGGCAAGTAAGTCTGGAAATGTTGACTTGCATGAGACAATCCGACTCAATAGTCTTTTAACAAATGTTGTGTATTGGACGTATGAGAGTTTAAGATGATGATTTATGGTAACGTAGTCTGTATCACTTATGTGATGCGGACTACTTTTTTTATTGATTTGTAGAGTTTAAGTTATTGACAAGCATATTTTTTTGAATATAAAAGTGTTTTACTGCGAAGAAAAATTTTGATCAGTGCTACTTTGAAAGACACGAATGCTTCATTAGATAATAATATACAAAAAATTATTTTGAAACAAAACCATATACATGATATGTATATTTTTGCTAGATCATCAGATCATGTGTGTGAAGAAATAGTAGAAACTTTGTGAATCCCGAACAAGGTACAATATGGATGGGAAGAAATCAAAAAGATTAGTCAAAATATCGACCAAAATTTCTATAAAGAAATACTTCACAAGTATTGAGAAGAAATATGAGTATCTAAAATAGCATGAATATGAAATGATATAAATAAATATGAAAATTTAGAATATCATGTTTTTAAAGAAGTTGAATCATTACTGTTTCGCATGTGAAAAAAAGTATCCACACAACAATATTCTGAGATAAAAATGAATAATTTTTCTGAGTTTAATAATGAAATAACATCTCGTTCAGTTTTCAATCAAGAAGACTTTTTTAACTCGACTCACGTTGCAAATATCGTCGCTCAAAAATTTTGATTGGTACCATGATTATGATTAGAACCAATGATACTAGGTGCGATTAATAGAACTGATTCTCGTAGGATATTAAGATTTATTCAATTTGTAATTAGTAGCCCACAATACAATCAAATTCTTCCTTCAGTAATGACTCAAGAACAGAAAGAACAGCTTGAAAAGTTTAATAGTAAGGTAGAAGCTTCATATAAAAAAGAATGAATTGATACAGACAATATTTCACTTTTTATCGACTATTTATCAAAATTTACCTATCGTAAAAAGAAAGCTCATGACATTCAAGTTGATTCTTTATATAACGAGTTAACTTTGTGAGATAAACTAAATTGATGTTGATGAATTAATGAAATATTGGAAATTATACTTTGTTTATTGTTGAGTATGTACACTTCACAAGAACGGTATGTTTCTAGTAATTTTGATGATTGGATTTGATCAACAGATCTATTTTGATTAGATTATGAAACAATGAATGTATGGACAGTTGACGCAACTAGGGGAGATCAAATAGATAGAAAAAAAAGAAGACTAAAGCGGAAATCTAGAAGAAATTTGTTGACTGATAGAGAATTTACACAAGCAGTATTATGAGGGGTCGAAATATCAAAAGAGAAATTAAAGCCTGTTGTTCTGAAATTTGATAGTGAATATATTTATGAAATAATTTGAAAAATTGAAGAAGTCCTAACCTCAACTATGTCTTTTAATGAAGAAATGGTTGATAATATTCTCTTCAAATATAATAAACATAAATTACGGGAATTTACTGAGTAAATAATTATATGACTTTTTTTGGGAAGATTAAAACATTAGCTTTAAGTACACGTAGTTTTTTTAGTTGAATAAATAAAGTTAAAACAAAAACTCAACGTGACATCAGAGATGTTTTTTTTGATCGAAAGGAAATTAAAAATCCATTACAAGACTCAGAAGATTTTTATTTAGAAAACTTACCAGTACAACCGAAGAATGACATAGCTGAATATGCATCATCTAAAGGTATACTTGTTCCTAGAAGGTTTTCTTTTTCTGAAGCTCAGGAGTATGTGAGAGAAGGAGGAAAAATAATTATGAGAAGTGAAAATAGAGATGAATATGATTGAGATGCTTGATTGTTTTATAGCTATAACATCAACTTAGAAAAAATTGAGCTGGAAAAAAGACGAAATAGGGAACTATGATTAAATCGTAAGAGTTTAGAAGAAATAACAAGTAGGTACGATTTCAAAAAAATACTTATTGCTGGCTTTCTTAAAAATTCTGAAGAGAAAAATATTAATATTGCGAAGAAAATGCATGCCGCAGAGAATGCTCATTTATATTGATATTGCAAATACCTTAAAAAAGATATGGATAATAAATTAGATAATCTTTCTTTTTCTTATTGGGAACAAATTCCATGATATAATAGATCTGTAATTATTGATAAAAATATCGAAAACCGTTTTCATGTCTTCACCAAAGAGACTAACCCCAAAGATTATAAAATGGCAATCGAAAACTATACTATTCTTGAAAATGGGAAAGTGGTTATGAGCGAGTGATCAGTGCTGCCAAATTCTATGATTGATGCAATGACTTCTCTGATAGAAGGATATCAAGAAGTTACTTGTCTAGAAAGGTTTAGTAATAACCATGCTCCTGTACTTGAATATCAGACAACACCGCAAGGGGAACATTATTTTCTTCAGTATCATAGGTCATCAGATAAACATATTAAAAATAAGTTTCAATTAGATAGGCCTCTCAAAGAATATGAAATAGAGACTATTTTTTCTAGGGGAATAACAAACCCTGAATGAGAAATATTTGATATCACAATAAAAAATGGTAACCCCAAAATGTATGCGAAGGAAATTTGAACACTCCTAGAGTGATGATCTCAGGCTATTAATGAATATATGTCAAAAAGAAGAAAAGTGATAATCAAAGAACGTTCAAATTTATATTATCTTTCGAAAGCTTTTTGCGATTGACATTTATGAATATCTGAAGCATTTAATACTGATTTATATGTAGTTTTGCCAAAAAACTATATTTCTGAGAATTACAAGAATCTCTACTTTAAAAGATTTTCTGATGAAAAACAAAAAATAACTACTCCTGTAAAAATAACAGCAAATTGAAATAGAGCTATAGTTGAATTTTTAGATAAAAAATAAAACCCTCCGTTGCAAGACGGAGATTTTTTATTATGCTTTGGGTAATTTTATGAGTGAATCAAGGATATGCCTATAAAAAAACTTCCACCACATCTGATAAATAAGTTGAAAGCATGAGAAATTGTGGAACGCCCAGTTGCTGTGGTGAAAGAGTTGCTGGAAAACGCTTTGGATGCGTGAGCAACACGTTTGGTTCTCAGTATCGAAAAATGATGAAAGAAATTGATACAGCTACAAGATAATGGAGCAGGTATTTCTGCTGAAGATTTGATGCTTACGATAGAACGTTATGCTACGTCAAAAATTACTACTGACAGTGACTTGGAAACGATCAAGAGTTATGGATTTAGAGGAGAGGCGTTGGCGAGTATTGGGGAAGTAAGTACCTTTAGAATACAAACAAGACATAAAGATTCGCCAGATCCAGCGTTGGTTGGAAATGAATTGTGGAAAGACTGATGAGTCTATCAAACCAAACAAGTCGCTGTAGCATTTGATCATGGGACGATTGTGAGTGTTTCGGACCTGTTTCACTCTGTACCAGCCCGCGAAAAATTTCTCAAGACAGATGGGACTGAACGAAACTATATTAAACAGTTATTTTTATCCTATAGTTTGATTCATTGGGACAAAGAGCTTGTGTTAGAAAATAATTGAAAAAACATCTTCAACTTGAAACCATGTGGAAGTGTTATGGAAAGGTTGTGAGCTATCTATCAAGATGATCGAGCATGAAAATGGAAAGTTGTTGAATGGAGTGACGAAAAAATTCATGTATTTGGTGTGGTTGGTGATGCTAGCTTACACTTCCCAACAGGTCAAAACATGCATATCTTCGTTAACAAAAGACCAGTACAAGACAGATTGTTGAAAAAGTCTATTATGGATGCATATGACAGACAAATTGTTCCAGGGAGCTATCCGTTTGCGATTATGTTTGTAGATATAGACCCAACATTGGTTGATGTAAATGTGCACCCGAGAAAGTTGGAAGTGAAGTTCCTTGATCCAGGAGGAATCTTTACGCGTGTAAAAGAATCGATCAAAGAACAACTTGGTGAACACAAAGTAAATTATGCAGCATTTACAAAACATCCAGTCAGACCAACAGGAGTTTCGAGTGGATGAGTTGAAGCAATGAAATCATGGGGATCCAGTGTTTCTGATGGATCACAAGGTAGTTGATGATCTGTCCAATCATGAAATGCAGATGCATTTCAATGAGCATTGCTGGGTGGTTGATGATCTGTTTCTGTAACGTCTAGTTTGTGAATAGAAGAATCAAACGAAATGAGTTTTGCAGATGATCATATTAGAATCTTGGGGCAGTTGCGGCAAAGTTATATCGTTGCTCAGTGAGTAAATGATGTCTACTATATCGATCAACATGCTTTGGCAGAAAGAGTGGCGTTTGAGAAAATGAGAGTAGCGGTTCGTGAGTGATGATTTGCAACTGAAGTATTGCTGCAACCACTAACAGTATGATTTCCAAAACATCTAGATGTAGAACCACTTCTTGACAATTTGTCATCAATTTGATTTGATTGAGCATTGTTTTGAGAATGAAAAGTAGTATTGTATGCCGTACCTGCTGTGTTTGCACAGTGGAAAATTGATTGTGATTTGGTTATGCAACGAGTTCGATGACAAGATACGTTACCAGATGATCCAAAAGAGTTGTTTGGGATTATTATCGATGAGATGTTATGAATGAAAGCGTGTAAAGCATCGATCAAAGCATGACAAAAACTGAGTATGAACGAAATGAAACAATTATTAACTGATGGTATGTCGATAATTGATGGGCTCTTCGTCTGTCAACATTGAAGACCAAGCGTCGTAAGAGTTGAGAAAAAATTTGTTGAAGCTTTATTTGAAAGACATTAGTATGATACGTTTCCTTTGGAAATGAATAATAAGTTTATGAACCCTATTGTTAGGTGTTATTACATTTACTAACGCGGTAGTTGTTTCAATATCTTCACCATACATTGTTGATGATACAAGTGAGTTACCAGAAAAAATACAATTTCAAACAGTTATAATCCCTGGTGCTGCAGTGTATAGCGATGGTCGTTTGAGTAGTGTAACGCGGTGAAGAATGATGAACGCTATAGATCTCTATAATAAATGATATGTGCCAACAATTCTTATTAGCTGAGACAATTGAACTGAAGAATATAACGAAGTCCGTGCTATGAGAAATTTTGCTTTTAAAGAATGAATAGACAAATCATTGATTTTCCAGGACTTTGCTTGATTTGATACCTATGATACGATGTATCGTGGAAAAGCAATTTTTGAAGTACAAACAGCAGCAATATCTACACAAGAATTTCATCTGTATAGAGCAGTCTATCTTGCAAGGTCATTAGGAATCGATGCTCGATGAGTCAAAGCCTGATGATACCAACCTCGTCGACGAGACAGGATGATGTTTAGAGAACACCTAGCACGTGTAAAAGCATATTGAGAAGTACTATTTTGATCATCCCCAAAATTTCTTGGTGAACCTGTACCGATTGATGGTGAAAGTAATGGTTGGGTAGGGTAGTTTTTGTTGTCATCGTACTATGAAAAATCAGCTTCGATAATTTCCCATGTTCAGTCTTGGGATTTTTTTCGTCAGTTGAATGTTTGATCTATCATACTATTGAAATATTTTACACGCATTTCTGGAGTAACCTTATCTCAGAATCGTTTTGCTCGGTGATCAGGTCAAGCCTCGTATTTTTCTTGATCGTATCAGTAATGTGTCCAGTCGGAGATCTCTTTTTTAAATGATATTCATTGATTTTCTTCGTATCAAATCGCACATCATGTTAGGAGTTCAGTTGTTCTCAATTGTTGATATATATCTTTGTAGTGTTCTATAGCCATGGTGATAGTTTCTTCTTTGTGTACTTGTTTTTTTGCTTCTTCAGGTGTTGTATGCATGAGTTCAGTTTTGAGTTTATAACTAATTAATCAATATTTATGTAACTGATCTAGATCAGTAATTTTTTTCATTTTCTCACGAATTTTTTGTTGATATTTTTTTGGCAGTTGGAATGTT
>CALLUT010000063.1 GCA_938010495.1 Candidatus Absconditabacterales bacterium | reverse complement strand
GGGTCAGAATGAACATTTCAAGTATTGTCTACATCATGAGATACACACTTATGAGGAGCTGATCTTGATGAAATACTTATTGAATGGTTAATCTCATGATTTAAAGCAAAAGAAGGTATTGATCTAAGTGAAAATGCTATGGCTCTTCAAAGATTAAAAGAAGAAGCAGAAAATGCTAAGAAACAACTTTCACAAACTGATAGTGTAGATATCACTATTCCATTTATCACTATGTGAGATGATGGGCAACCAAGAAATATTCAAGAAACGCTTTCTAGAGCAAAATTCGAAGATATGATTTCAAGTATTGTAGATAGAGCAAAGACACCTGTTAAAAACGCATTAAAAGATGCTAAGTTATCTCCATCGGATATTGATGAAGTTATTCTTGTATGATGATCTACAAGAGTTCCATTGGTAATGAAGGCTGTAGAAGAATTGTTTGGAAAAGCACCAAAAGCTACGGTAAATCCTGATGAAGCAGTTGCGATGTGAGCTGCTATTCAAGCAGGTATTATTCAAGGTGATGTACAAGATATTCTTCTTCTTGATGTTACTCCATTAAGTCTTTGAGTAGAAGTTGAATGAAAAATGGTAGATGTTGTTATACCAAGAAATACAACGATTCCTGTAAAGAAAAATAAGACATACACGACAGCAGTAGACAATCAACCAGCTGTTACTATTCATGTATTACAAGGTGAAAGACCTATGGCTGCTGATAATAAAGCTCTAGGACAATTTAACCTGGAATGAATACCATCAATGAGAAGATGAGAACCTCAAATTGAAGTTACATTTGATATTGATGCAAACGGTATTTTAAGTGTTTCTGCTAAAGAAAAATCTACTGGTAAAGAACAAAAAGTAACGATTCAATGAGCAACGTGATTAAGTGATGAAGAAATTGAAAAAGCACAAGAAGAAGCTCAACAATTTGCTGAAGAAGATAAGAAAAAGAAAGAATCAGTTGAAGTTAAAAATAGACTTGATGCTATGACATACCAAGTAGAAAAATTCCTTAGAGAAGCAGAAGAAAAGAAAGATGCTATGGCACTTGAAGAAGCTGATAAAACTATGCTTGAGTGATTTGTAGAAACAGGTAAATCTATGAAAAATGATGAATCTGCTACAAAAGAAGCTATGGAAGGAGTTATGAAGGAAATTGAAGAAAAACTTAATAAAATGTATGAAAAATACTGAGGTGCATGGAACTCAGATGCTGCAACAGAAAATCCATGAGAACATGTTATTGAAGCCGATGATGTCGCTGATGGAGAACCAGAAGTTACTGAAGCGTAATATACTTATATGAAAACAGCTTAATACATTGAAGAAAGAGTGATGTTGTCACTCTTTTTTCTTTTCCATTTTTTGCATTAATAGAGGTGTTTCCATAGAATTATAGTACAGAAATTTATTTTTTGTAAAAATTATGAAAATTTTAGGATATATCATGTCAGCATGTTTACTTTGAAGCATATTTGGGCTTTGAGTAGTATGATTTTCCAATGCAGAAGATAAAGTAAAATGTGCATGAGGAATATGGGAATGTTATGGTTCTGATGCAAAACCAATGAATATCCTTGATGATCTGATTGAAAACGATGATAGTGAAATTATAGAAACTAGGCTAGATCTAGTAGATAGAGATGAATGACAATTTGCAACTCCAGAGCTAAAATTGTCTGATACCCTGGATAGTGTTAGACAAAACATATCAATATATCTTCAATGGATGGTATTTATATGATTAGTATTTGCAGTGATATTAATTATTTACAATTGATTAATGTTAATGCTTAGTCCATTGAGTCCAGATCAGGCATGAAAAGTGAAAACAAGACTTACCTCATTAGTAATTTGAGTTGTTCTTGTTACCTGATTCTTCTTTATACTAAAAATCCTTATTTCAGTATATGTTGATGTATTTGTCGATTAGTTTTAATTTTATAATGACTATTATGTTTAAGTTCTTTAGTAATTGCGTCCGTTATGTAATCATATCAATGATATGAATAGCTTGTATGCTTCCATTAGCAATACATGGTTCAGATTTCTTGGTTGATTTTTGATGACCATTAGCATCTGAATGATGATGGTGAGACGAAAAAGCTTTTACTATAGATTGATTATCAGATGATGCATCATTGTTGGATAATCTAAAATCACTATTTTATCCGGATCCTGATTCGGCAAATCCATGATGAGCATTACGAGACTTACTAAAAAATATTGCTATTTGACTGTTGCTTATACTATTTGTATGGGCCTGAGCATATTTAATGTTCTTTGCAGACAATCCAGAAGATGTTAAAACATGATTGATGAATCTTTTATATTTGGTTTTATGAGCAATTATACTATTTTTCGCACTATGGTTGATATGAGATTGATTAGATTTTTCATCATTCGAATGATTAACATGATCAGCGGATTCAATAGTGAAAAAATTAGAAAATA
This sequence comes from Candidatus Absconditabacterales bacterium, assembly GCA_938010495.1. The sequence continues at coordinate 1,303 of CALLUT010000063.1, read as the reverse complement.
ATGTTATGTTGACACTTATTGCTATTTTAAAGTGAATTGCATTCTTTGCTGCAATTATATTCATAATATATTATTGATATGAAATGATTACAGCCTTTGATTCAGAAGAAAAATTAAAAGCAGCAAGAACATGAGTTTTAAATGTAATTTATGCATTGTTATTCATAAAAATACTTGATTATCTCTATTTTATAACACTACAATGATCATTTAAGACAAAAGCTGTCGAACTTGTAGTATCAATTAGTAAATTCTTATGATATATAGCAGGTATTTCCATGGTTATAATGATAATATATGCATGATATCTTATGGTTACTGCTAACTGAGACGATGAACAAGTAAGTAAGGCTAAAAATATGGTTAAAACTATATTTATTGCAGTATTGATCTTGATGTTATTCTTATTGATCATATATCAAATTTTTCAAGATGTCGCTATAACATAAAACTATTCTTATTTTATTCTTATAAAAATAAGAATCTATCACTAACATTGAATTGCAATACATAATGATTGTGCTATAATCCATATACGTTTATGCTTTAAACATTCTAATGAAAAAAACTCTTCTACTTTGCCTTTTCGTAACATGTTTTGTGCTTGTTTGATGTGGGTGATGATCAACAGTAAAAGAAGTAGTATCTGTCGAAAAACCGATTGTTCAAAATACTGTTGAAGTTGAAACACCACCGGTTGAAGAACCAGTAGTTGAGCCTGAACAACCTTTTGATCCAGATAACTATGAAGATGAAGAAATTGATGCTTTGTTGGGATTATTAGAATGATTGGTTGAGTGATAAACGGTTTTGATTAGAACTATAATCTATGTCGCTAACCTTAGAAAAATTTTGTGAATGAGTACATAATAATACATTATCAAATCGTGATATTGCACAACAGTATCTAAGTAAGATTGATAATGATACAACCAATAGTTTTGTTAGAGTCCATAAGGACTATGTTGATAAAAACATAGATGTTTTTTCACAAAAAGAATTATGTTGAGCCCCAATATGAATTAAAGATATTTTTATGACTAGTTGATATGAAACGACATGCTGATCTAACATGTTGAAATGATACATCCCTCCTTACACTGCGACATCGATTAAAAAATTAGAAAATGCATGATGACTTATGATTTGAAAGACAAATATGGATGAGTTTGCAATGTGAGCAACATGAGAAACATCTTCGTTTTGACCAACGAAGAATCCCTATGATCATACAAGGGTTTCATGATGATCTTCTTCTTGAAGCGCAGCCGCAGTTGCAGATGATTTATGCATAGCTGCTTTA
>CALLUT010000062.1 GCA_938010495.1 Candidatus Absconditabacterales bacterium | reverse complement strand
TAATCGGTAACTCAAGATCGGTTGTTAGATTTTTTAGTATGTTTGGAAAAGTTGGATTATTATTTCTACCAAAATGATATATGTTTCATTCGTTGGTTATCATTGCTTCTAAATAACTAATATCTCACAAAATATTCTGATCTATTATGAAAGGATATTCAGAGGTTCAGTAATTTGTTCATGCAGGACAAATAAGAATTTCATCCATAATTCTATAATAGTATCATAGATCTAGTGTGTTTGCAACTCATCATAGATATATTTCAAGTCTGGAATCTCATTGTAAATCAACAAGTTGGATTCAAGATATCAATTCAGGATGATTAAGTATAGTCAACTCAGAAAATCAAGCTGATCAATTATTATGCAAAACAACAAGTTCTGATGTACGAGCAGAATTAGCAGTACCAACTTTATTAATTAAAACAATATCTTGATGTCAATCATTATCAATATCTCAGGAACGGATTGTATGAATACCTCAGTCACTTCAAATTCATGATACTTGTGTAAAGTTCATACTTCAATTATTTTGCCATAATATGTCTTGTCAATCTCATCAGTTAAGTTCATTTTTAGATCATGCGTAAATGTCCAAATCTCAATCTCAGTCATAATCTACAAGGGTTGATACACTTCAAATAATATCTCAAGGAATTGAAACATCAGTATAGGTTAAAGCTCAGTCATTTCTGAGCAGTATATTTGTATTGAAAAATTTATGTGAAAAGTATAGATCAATATCTCAATCTCAGTCTAAATCTCAAAATGATAGATCAAATCAAAATCAAGGAACCTGTGTTATTTGTTTTTCAACAAAACTTCAAGTTCCATCGTTTTCCATAATGATTGCTGAACCACTAGTAGTAGAAAGTCATAAAACAATGACGTCAATATCTCAATCTCAATCAAAATCTCAAGCAAAAGCAGCATCACCTATATGATTATCTCATGAGTGAATAAATGCTATATTTCACAATCAATCATTTAATCCAATCATATCATGAGAGTCTGATGGAATTGCATTTTGATTAACACTTCAACGAGCAAGATACACATCCAGATATCAATCTCAATTGAAATCAGCAACAGCAACTGATCTCTGACTTCATGTTCAAGATCATGCTGGATCATACATAGCCAAATCAACAACTGATGTAGGAGAACCATTCAAAAGCACTTTAATATCCTTGATTTTACTGGTAGGATCTGAATTTAACATCATTCTAATTACATCATCGACTTTTCAATCTCCATCAAAATCAACTACTCATCATGTAATATTGAATCAATCCGTTGTATCTCATGAGATTAGAAGATCTTCAAAATTTAATGAACTTCAATACGTTCATCAAACACTCAAAAGAAAGAGTACAGTCAGTAACAATGTTTTTCTAAGTAGTAAGTTCATAATAATCTCTCGGGAATAAATAATAATATTTTACTAATATTTTTAATCAATATAGTCTAACAAATTTGGCAAATTCATCAGCAATCAATTCAAGTTTCGGTTCAATCTTGTACTCAGTTGAAACATTGATTTGTAATAACTGATGATGTTCACGTCGGTGTGTCATGTTTACACGTCGCTGAACATCAGTCGTTTGATGCATTATTTCAATCATAACATTCTTCATCATCTACATTTCATAATATGTTGTCTGTTCAATCGTAATCAACAAATCAATCTCAACAGATAGTTCATCATCAACATTCAAATTCTGATGCACCTACTACTTGTTCAGTATATGAAAGGTTAAATGATATTGTTCATCATAAAAGCGTTTGTGTTGTACTTGGAGAGATTGTACAAGATGGTGAAATCCATTCACATATATTACTACATCAATCAACTCTATCACACTCTTCAACTCATGTTTCAACTATTCAATCTCAACAACGAGCGATTCTACAAGCATTTGTACATTCATCATTATCATTTGAATCATTATCATCACACTCTTCTCACAAATCAACAATTCAGTTTCCACACAGTCATAAATCTTTTGGTGATTCACATACAACTGTAGTTACTCAATCATTACTTTGACAAGACCATCTCCGTGCAATAGCAGTATCAGGAACATCAGCATATGTCATTAATGAATCTTGACATCAAGTTAGTGTATCACTAGCTGGCTGTGTTGTTGTTGGTGCAGTGTATTCAGTACATAATGGAGTCAAACAAGATCAACAATCACTACATGTTGTACAATTTTCTCAAGCAGTAGGTGAACATACTCAGTCTCAACAATATGCCTTCTCAGCTGCACAATGTACGTTTAATCATCAATTAGATCATTCACAATCTCGGCGTCGATTTGCAGCGCTATCATCCACATCAAAATAATCTCAAACTACGCAAGCAGAAAGAGTATCAGTTGCTGGTTGAGTTTCATACGTATCTACATAAACAAAACATTCTCCATCTCATCATAGAGTACTACAAGTCACTGAAGCATCCCATCAAGCAAAATTTAGGGAAGAGTCTGATTCAAAAACTACATGTAAACATCAAGAAGTATCTTGAGATGTAATTATTCATGGATTTGCATTTCAACAGAAAGTACCTTCTAAAGTTCATGTTTCATTTTCTCAAGAATAGATACTCAAAGAATCAGCACTACAAGTAGAATTACTTTCTAAAGAGAAACTATTAAATTCTAAGGAAACGATAGATCAAGCAGAATCAGGACAGATAGTTCGTTCCTCTATGTGGTCATTACTATATAGACCACTTAGTCATCAATCATCATAAAAATTATCTCAACATGAAACCATTTCACATCATCATGTTCAGTCAGGATAATATCATGGTTCACACTGACACTGATAATCACATCAGTCTCAATTAACAGTATTTCAATCATCACACTCTTCAACGTCAGACAACACACATGTTCATGATTGTCATGTATCAACATCACAAGCTCAAGATTGAGAAGCATCTACATTACAAGTTCATGCTGTTCAACCACACGTACCATCTGGGACACTTCATTCACAAGTCACTCAAGCTAGATAACCTCAACAAAAGCCAAATGATTGTATAGTACAAGTTCAATAAAATCAATTGTTACAAGGGTTTGTACTAGCTGGATCACATGCTAATCAAGTATTATTTGAACAATACCATGTTTCTCAACACTCTGAATCAGGTTTTTCTGGGTTATCACAAAGTATATTTGAATCAACACACTTATATAAGTCAGCACATTCAGAAGTGTTATTACAAGATCAAAAAGGTGTTGGGGATAAAAAATCTCCAGTACTACTTGTATATACACATCATCAACTTAATCATGTACAATCTCAATCAGCAGTACACGAATTTCCATCATTAGCTCATCCATTACAAGTAGATTGACAGTCAGAATCATTATCACATGCTGCTCAATTATTTACTCATCAATTACAAGAAGATACTTCACAAGTTCCGTCTATAGCACATGAATTCCCATCATTATTTCATCAATTACATGAATACACTTCACATTCTTGATTAGTAGTACATGAGTTATTTGGTGCATTATCACATATTCATGATGTTTCAGTAGAAAGTTGTCAATCTCAACATGTTCCAAATCATCAACATTGTATTTCATGGCAAGCTGGTTGATTAACTTCACTATCTGATATACATGCATAATTTTCTGGACATTCGTATACATAGTTTCAGTTTCCTCATGCTCACCCTGTATCTCATCCTCATCCGTCTCAATCTCATCCGTCTCCTCTTCAATCATCTCAATCTCATCCGTCTCATCATCAAAATGAAATTCATCAAGATCAATCAAGTTCTGTCTTAGTAGATCCTCAAGACCCAGATCAAACTTTAGTTCATGATCAGTCAGTTATAGTACAAGGA
>CALLUT010000061.1 GCA_938010495.1 Candidatus Absconditabacterales bacterium | reverse complement strand
AACCCAAAAAGAGTCATGAGAACATTCTTAGTTTTTATTGATTTAATGGGTGAAAGCAACTGAAGGCAAGACGAAATGATAATTTTATGCTGATTTTTTTGCGTTTTTTTAAATTAGTTAATATAATTAATGCAGTAAATTTTAATTGCTATCTATTGATCCATGAAAACAAGATCAAAAAAGTTATTTCTCTATTCTTTAATTTTATGTTTGTTCGCTGTACTATGATTTTTCTGAAAAGGAATGATTATGACAGATACGAATGAACCTGTTCTTAAAACACAATCTGCACCAGACGGTGTTAGAGATGAACTAACAAATAGTCTCGTTGATAGTCTTGAAGAGGCAGGAGATACTACTGTTTGTACAGAAACTACTCTGATAGATCTCGCTGGAGAAAAAGCGAATCTTTCTGTATGAGAAAATTTCAATGTATCTTGTTCGTGAGTAAACGTTGACGAATTCCAAGTTACCGTTGAATACGGTGGAAATATAGTAGCAACGAGCCCGGCATTAACTGCAGTAAATAACTCAGCAACATGGAGTTATTTACCAACAGGAACTGGGGAATACACATTTACGTGTAGTGCTACAGGACCATATGGTAGTGATACTTGCGAATCAATTGTTACATGATCAGAAAATTGAATGATTATGCCAGATTCTACATTGAATTGAGCATGAGCATCTATCACATGATTAGCATGAGCATCTATCACAACAACGTTATGAACATCATGATCTTGAACGTGATGATGATCTTCATCTACTTGAACATCATCAACATCACTTGCAACATTGTGAGCTGCTTTAGAAGCTGCATGACAATGTGGTGCTGCAGTAAATTGTGATTGATGGGTAATGCACTTTGCACATCCAGTAGATTACGATACTCCTATAAAGGTTCATGATGCAAATACATGAGTGTTATACTGAGAGTGATTTGCGCCAATTTCATGAGCTCCATTTACAACAATATATGGAACATGGGATGTACAACCAGCTCCATGAGCTACAATCGAATTTAAAATATATTATTGAACTTTAGTTTGATCTGGTCAATATAAAACATTAATAGTAACAATGCCACTTGATTGTGATCCTGATCCTGATGAAGATGAAACAATTTGTTTGGATACAATTCTTACTACAAATGTAATCAATCTTACTGCATGAGAAGAGTTTGAAGTAACATGTAGTTGAGTAAATGTTGATGAATATCAAATTACTGTTGAAGAAAATTGAGTAACAGTAGCTACGAGTTCAGTTTTGACAGCTGTAAATAATGCTGTAACATGGACTTACACACCAACAGATGTATGAGAATATACATTCAGATGTAATGCAACATGACCATATGGTGATGATGTTTGTGAAGAAGAAGTTGGAACAGCAATTAAAGAAATGTTAACATGATGTCATGGTACAGTAGACTGTGATTGATGGACTATGCATTTTGCGCATCCAGTAGATTATGATACACCAATTGAACTATACGATACAACAACTTGAATTAAAGTATGAGAAGGGTTTCAACCAGTTTCTAGTGCTCCAACTTCTACATTTGTATGAACTTGGTTAGTACAGCCAACACCTGGAGCAACAATTGAATTCCGTATATATTATGGAACAACTCTTTGATCTAATCAATATAAAACTGTAACAGCTACAATGCCAGCTAGTTGTGATACTCCAATTGATGGAGAATGTTGAACAGCAAATTGACATACATATTCTTGGGATGATCCAGAAACATATGATCCACTTACACAATGTGCTGCATGAAATCCTTCAAATACAACTTTCCCATCTCAATGATGAAGTGAAACATGGACTTGTTCATGATCACAATGATGAAATGATAGTCCTTTATGTAGTGCTGATAGAGAACCAGCACCAAATGCACCAACATGTGGTACAGCAAATACAACATATCCAAATGGTACTAACTGATATTGATCAGATACTTTCTGTGTAGATTGAGTAGCTAATCCATTAAACCCAAGCTTCCCAAGTGCAGGAAATTCAGTAAGTTGGGAATGTTCAAATTGAGGATGAAGCGTAACATGTACTGCTTCTCAAACATGATTAGAACCTATCCCATGAGAATGTGGAACAATTATCACTCCTTGAGTATATTATGGACAAAACCTTTATACACAACCAACTAGTGAATTCTGTGTGTGATGAATTACACAAGTAAATAATTTCCAATGACCAATTAATGGAGTATATTCATGGACATGTCTATGATTTAATTGATGAGCACATGAAGCATGTTCTATCGAAGAAAATCGATGTGGAGATTGAGTTGTACAATGAAATGATTGAGAAGAATGTGATGATTGATGACAATTAGATTGAGACTGATGTTCAAGTAGTTGTACATTTGAAGCACCTACTTGTACTTGATTCTCAGTGACACCTGAAGAAGGACCTATATGAACTATTGCAACTGCAACTATTCCTACTAATGCTTGATTTACATACTATAATCTCAATCGATGAGATGGTAGTTCATTATATACTGTTGGTACATCTGAAGATCATACATACACTTCAGATTGAACATTTGATATTTCAATAGAAGTGAGAAATGAACTTCCTTGAGCTACAAATTATGTTTCATCAATTGTGTGTAACGATCAAATTGTAATTGAACCTACACCGATTGATTGACTTTGTTGAGATGCTGAAATGACGTATCCATATGGAACAACTTGATACGGTAATAAAGTCTTTTGTGCTGAATGAACAGTAACACCGCTTAATGTACCATTCCCATGAGCTTGATTATCACAAACTTGGACATGTGAATGAATAAATAATGGATCAAACACTACGTGTACAGCTTCACAAGCTGGTCCAGATCCAATTGATTGAGTATGTGGTTGAGCAAATGGAAAAACATATGCTGTATGAGAAACATCATACTGAAATGATTCTCAATGTGCTTCATGAAATTCTTCAAATACTTCATTCCCATGATTTGGACAAACAGTTACATGGTCATGTGAATGACTTAACCAATGATGATCAGTTACTTGTTCTGCGTCACGTGCACAACCTGTATTGACTCCATGAGTATGTTGATCAATTAATTGAAAAACATATTACTGACAAAATGTATTTACCATTACAAATAATACTTTCTGTGAATGATGAGTAAGTAGTGTAGTTAACTTTACATGACCAAATGCTCAATGAACATATACATGGAATTGTCTATCAGCTAATGGATGACCTGATAGTGATCAATGTAGTGTTGATGAAAATCGATGTGGAGATGGAAATGATGATGGATGAGTTGTATTTGAAAATGGAAATGGAAATGAACAATGTGATGATGGAAATATAAATAATAATGATTCATGTAATACATCTTGTGAAGATGTAGTAGATGTTGTTGATGATGTATACGATCTAGCATTAATTAAGAAAATTAATTGATCAAATACTACATTTAGACAATGAAATAATGTAACATTTGCTATAGAAATAATTAACCAATGAACAGTATCTGCATCAGGAATTGAAATAGTGGATTATATCCCAAGTGGATTGAGTCTAGTAGATACTTGATGATGGACACAATCATGATCTAAAGCTTACTATACATATAACTGAACGTTATTAGTATGACAAAGAGATACAGTTTATATAACGTTTGAAATCACTCAATCTACATGAGTAATCACAAACTGGGCTGAGATCTCATCTGATAATGGAGATGATAGAGATAGTAATCCAGACTCAAATAATACAGATTGTTTCTTGGATACAGATCTTATATCAAGCGATAATTATGAACTTTGATTATGAGGAGCATATATGTGTGACACAATTAATTGAGATGAAGATGATCATGACCGAGCAGAAATAAATGTTTCACAAATTATTGTTGATACATATGATCTAGCTCTAACTAAAAAATTAGCTTGATCAAATACTTCATTTAAAAAATGAGACAACGTAACATTCGATATAGAAGTAATTAATCAATGAACAGTATCTGCGTCATGAATTGAACTAGTAGATTATATTCCAAGTGGATTGAGTCTAGTAGATACTTGATGATGGACACAATCATGATGAA
>CALLUT010000060.1 GCA_938010495.1 Candidatus Absconditabacterales bacterium | reverse complement strand
ATGTACATTGGCTAATTCTTTCGATGGTATGATGAAATCAACGTATAAATCAATATTTCTCAAAACATTCTTTTCAGTATTCACTGCAATGAGGGGTATGAGAACAAACTGTTCCACCTAACCAGAAACGTAATGGTCAAGAATCAGGAGAAAGTGTCTTTTGATATATCCATATACATCAAAGAGAACATTTTGCTAGAAAGGTATCTATATATTTCAATGGATTATTCATCTTCAGTTGGCTCTACAGCAGGTCTATTTTCTACATATATTTTCATTGAGTCTAAGTTCTTAGTTAGCCATTTAGCTACAAAGTCTTTACCTAATGCTGATCAAACATATTGCATTCATTCTGGGAGATTTTCCTTATCAACTCATGAACATTCATAAACGATAACATCAGGATCTGAAGTTACGAATTCAGCTCTATCCCATTCAATTACATTTACTGTATACCAGCATGAAGCTGTTGATCATAAGGTCTCTGCTTTTGGTAGTACAGCTCATCAATAACTTACTCATTGTTTTGAAAACCACATAACAAATCATCTTATTGAAGAAAATTGCAACCATCAATTAAATGATGAAGGTTTAATCCCAGAATTACCCGTAGGAGTTATTGGTTCGCGAACTTCTTCTTCTTTTTCAACTATTGTTTCTTCCTTAATCTCTTTATCTTCTTCAATCTCTTTATCTGCTTCGACCTTTTTATTTTCCATAGCTCATTCGTTAATTTCTGTTACAGATCAATCATCATAAGATACTACTTCCATCTCTAATGGTGTTCAAATTTTAACAGTTATCATACATGTAACTTGTTCTTCTTTATCGTTTCTTCATGTAACTTTACCATCATATAATCAGTTACCTGCATCAGTGTATACAACTCTAGAAACTACTCAAAGAGTTGAATTTATAGATTTACAAAGTTGTTTGTTTTGAACGACAAATTGGTCCAATTGATCCTCACTAATTAGATTAATTAATGATCCAAATGTTGTAATATTATTAGAATCGTTAGCACGAATTGAATATCCTAACTTATCTCAATTAAATGCAAACCAAGTATTTGTTTCAGTCAAGTTATAGAAGGTAATTCATTGAGCGTTAGTAAATGAGTCATTGTTAAACGTAACAAATCTATCCTTTAATACTGCACAGTCTTGTAGTGGGTCTCCTTGCTTACAAGCAAATACTTCAACAAATAGTGCTTCAGCATTATCAGCGTTTCTATCTACTATTGAGAGTCATCAATCAGAAGCTTCAATATCATATCATTCACTTATTCAAAGGTCAATTGCCAAGCCAGTTTCTAAATCATAATATAGGGAAGGATTTCAATCAATAGTTGGTGATTCATCAATATTTCAGTCTCATCAATCTTTATTTCTAGATTGAACAATATCTGTTACTCAAATAACTGGAACCTTATTTTTAAATTCTACGATAGATCATTTAACTTCTACTAAACCTGTATAACTAAAGAGATCAATTTCACTACTTTTTGCACCCAGAACACTTCAATTTTCAGTTTTGAAATTATGTGTATACATACCAAATCATTCTTTCGCTTCTAATCTTCCCTCTAAAAGAATATTTTCTCCTATATATCGCTTTTGTTCTTCTTCCTCAGCAGCAGGAATAACATCTACAACACCAGTTGCATCTCATCATCTAAAAAATATTCGCCAAATACCTAGAAGTATTACTACCCAAGAAATAATAAGTGCATACATAATAGGTTTTGTATTCGGTTCTCTTGAATTCATTTGAAACTCCTAAATCATAAAAACAGCGATTAATATACGTATTTTTTATAAAATAGCTAGAGAAGTAAAATAAGATCAGTAGAGTAAAAAAATGAATAAAACTACTGTGGCTTCCTGACGAAGAGGTACTATATCATTAGAAATAATAGATTGAGAAAAAATTGCAACAAAGCGTGCAACTGACAGTTTTATGAATGCGGCAATAAACAAAGAAGCACAGCTGATAATACAATTAAGAAAAGAATGAATTACATTTATTCCTGAAGTGGTAAGCACGCAAGAATGAAGTTTTTCCTATAAATGGATTGAGTGAATTCATTTTAGAGACTACCGGGAACAATCTTCACAAGTACAAAAAGATAAAGCAGCATATGATCTTATTGAATGTGCATATCTATTAGATAAAACATGAATTATTCATGGGGAACTCATAAGACCAGTAACTAACGTATTAGTAGATAAAAACGGACAAATACACATAATAGATTTTGAAAGAGGAAGGCAATGAGATTTTTCTTGAAGAAATATGAAATGAATTGCGCAATGGTTGCATCGCGTTTGATATATAAAGCTTGATGAAGTTATATGATTGGGAAACCAAACAATTGAACAAATTTATAAGAGAATTCACAAACTAATGAAATCAACAAAACAAACTCTTACAAAAAAACAATTATTAATTCGAACTTGTCTTCTTTTTGGTTTCGATTTAGTAACTAAGCGGATGTTTTATAATCAAAAATTTTGAGAAGAATTATGGATAATTACGCCACTACTCAATACATGAATAGGTCGGAGCATCCCCATGCCAATGATTATAACTATAGTATTAACACTACTTGTAATATACTTACTTATTGAAGCACGAAAACGCGATGAGTTAAATCATCATGCTATAGTTTTATTTCTTTGATGATCATTGTGAAACTTGTATGATAGAGTAGTGTATAGTTGAGTGAGAGATTTTATAGATTTTCATTATTGGCCAGTCTTTAACTTTGCTGATGTTTTTATAACTCTTGGGGCGGTAATTATATTTTTTAGTTTGGTTTATACAAAAAAATAAGAAATGATTAAGACTACTAGAGATCTTAATGAAATAATAGATCTCCTCGTTCACAACAGAGATCTTGATTATCATGAAAAAATTGCCTTGGCAATAGAAGCATATATAAGCAAATTGAAGCCATTTAAACAACAAAAAGCATGGCAGGAACTTCCATATCTTGTACAATTTTGACCAATACTTTTGAAACGATGAAATCTTCTTCCTGATATAAGATGGGTTAATCAATGAATTGAATATTGATGATTTACAGAGTATGATAAAGATAATATATTGAACAAAATACCATCGATATATTCATTGATTTCAGCTGATCTATGAGATGAAGAATTTGATTATGAAAACATTAGTGCAATACTTAATAAGCATAAGGTCTCTTATCCATTGATGATAAAGGCAAAAAAATGAGAAAGAGGAGCATGAATATATTTTATAAAAGATGAAAAAGCATTACTCGCACATTGAAATAATATCAGACAAGGATTAACAAATCGAGAACCAAGTGAAGCACAAGAATATTCATTCCTTAAAGAAGAATACTGTCTCCAATTTTATCAAACCAGGGATAAAAATGGTAAAAAAATTATAGAGTCATGATGATTAACATTGAGAGACATTCCATTTGTAATATGAAATTGAAGCGATACTGTCGAACAACTAATTTGAGAATTATTACTTCCCCAAAACATTAAAGAAAAAATAATAGTTTCCTTAGAGTTGTCTGATGAAGAAATACTAAAAAATATCCCAGCAATGTGAAAGCAAATACAAATTGTGCGCACTGCAAGTATAGATTACTGAACTGTATATAAAACCATTTCTCTAACTAAGAATCAAGAAAAGAGAATTATTGAAGTGCTCAGCAAGTTATTACAAAACATAGGACCTGAGTTTCTTTCGGTATGAAGGTTTGATCTAAAAGCGGAATCTTTGCAAGACCTTTTGGCATGAAAAGTTAAAGTTATAGAATGCAATGCAGCATGAGGAATTCCAACGATAGTATATGACGAATCTCTTTCCATAAAAGAGAAATACGAAATACTTCACAAACACTTTAATAAAATGAAAATAATAAGTAGCATAAACAAAAACAAGTATACTTGAATCACTAAATGACTTATTGCTTGGCCAGAATTTTTATACATTTCTTATCAATCCCTGTCTAAGAAGTGAGTGAAGCCTTTTAGTAAAAAGACTGTGCAAATTAGAAAAATTTATCAAGAAATATTTGAAACACTTAGAATTTGAAGAAGAAAAAGAAGGAAAAATTTACTTAAAAATATAGTAGAATACATATGGTGTTAGATATAATAAAAAGAGTTTCTAAATTTTTCTTTACGTTTTACACGTTTCGAGCAATTTTTCTTCATCTATTATTTATAATTTGATTAGTTCCAAATACACGAGTAATTGCATTATTAGTTTTAGTAATTTCTCAAATATTTGTATTTGTTTGGCCAAATAATTTTAAAAAATATAATATGTGAAAGAAAGAATTTCTAATTGAACTAATTCTTCATTGGGTTCGAATATTTATTATACCTTTTGCAATATCAAAAGAATCTCTTATGCTTCTTCTTCTAAGTCTTATTTTATATGTTATACTCCATTGACCTAGAAATATATTTACCTATTATTACTATCAGAAAGAAACTAAGAATAAAATACTTTATAAGTAAGTTCATTATATGTTATCACTCTATATCCATATCCCATTTTGTGCTCACAAATGCAGTTACTGCAGTTTTTTTGTTATGCCAGAAGATAAGGTTGATGGAGACAAACTTGAAACAGTAAAAGATGATTATCTAAAAGCCTTATATACAGAGCTTACAGACAGACATGAAGCTCACTGAACAAAACAAATTAAAACAATATACATCTGATGAGGAACTCCATTCCAACTTTGAGCAGAAAGACTTTTTGGACTTATTGATTCTGTTCTTAAACAGTGGGACACAGAATTTCTTGAGGAACTTACTATTGAACTAAATCCAGATCCAATACCAGAGGTTATAGCCTTTATAGAAAAAGCATGAGAGAAATATAAAAATCTCTTCAAACTAAGATTTAGTATTGGAATACAAACATTTGATGATCAATTACTAAGCAAATCAAAAAGAAATTATCACTACAACAACTTACCTGGATTCTTCAGGGCTATTCAAAAAATCAAACAACCAAATATGGCATATAGCTGAGATTTTATAGCCTTTGGTAAGTTTAAAAAGGATGACCAATGAACAGAATACTTATGGGATATTGAAAAAACTGAATTTTTTATAAACCTGGTTAAAAGCAAGCTTTTCGATTGATTCTCACTCTATACACTAGAATTATTTCCTTGAAGTGATTGGCACAACGAAGCTATGCATACAGCTAAAGCTGCACAAAAAATTTATGGGTCTCCAGAAAATGTTCTTGATGAATTTCACTTCCTTAGAAAGTTTTTTGAAAATTATTGATACAGAAGATATGAAATATCAAACTTTGCTTTATTATGAAAAGAGTCATTACACAACTTAGTATATCGGACAGATTGATCATACTTGTGAATATGAATAAATGCCTCAAGTTATATTAGTGACTGAACGCAAAGAATTCGTTCTAAGAACACAACAAAACGAAATGATTACTTATCATGAAACTACAAAGATGATACAACAATTGAAGAAATTTCAGCAAAAGAACACTTATGGGAACAATGACTTATGCAACTAAGAACATCATGAATCAAAGATATGAAACATTTCACTCCAGTACTTAGTGATTGATGGGAAACAATGATAGGGGACTGGGAAAAAGAAGGATATTGCGTGTTATCAGAGTGATGATTACACCTAACATCGTTATGAATGAACGTATATAATACGCTTATTACTGAACTATTTACTTTATAATTAGTATCTATGGGAAAGACACTTCGCATAGCAATATATATTCTTGCACTAGGATTTGCACTATGGATCTGACGAATAGTATACACGACAATATTAAACATACTCTCATTTCAAGTAGATCTTTTTAGATATCTCTTACAGTGACAAGAGTTTGTAAATTCAGCATGAAACGCTGCTCAAGAAATAATGTGATGACTCATGGAACTTTTTTGAGAATCATCAGCAACAATTAAAGATCCTAGCAGTAGTAATTCTATACAAGATCGTTTGGAAAGCTTCAGTAATAAACTAAAAAAAATAGCAATGATTTTATGAGTAATATTATGAGGGATGACTTATCTCATAATAACAAAATTACTTTTTTGAATCAAAACACATATACACTCCCTTAAAGAATTTATCTCTTAAAAAATTACAAAACGATGACAGATCCTCAAGACAATAAAGTACAAAATAATGCTAAAGAATTATCAGTACAAGAAATAGCAAACCTCAATAAAATACTCTGACCAATAGATACGGATGAAGGTTTGGAATGATGAGTAGAAGATATTTCGGATGAACAAATAGGAGAAATTAGTTCAATATTATTTGATGAGAAAGAATAATTTGCCAAACAATATTATTGGCAATTCTTAAACAAATTATCGATCTGTATTAGTCATATGATTCAATGACCAGCCAAAGGTCTATTAAAGTCTATAATAACTGATTCTGTTCATATCTCTTTTATAAATCATTGCCTTTTACTGGCTACTCAGTTGATCACAATATTCATATGGACACGTTGATCAATTTTTAGTGAAGTTTCAGAAATGTTTTCTACAGCTTGACGAGGAAGAGTAACAAATAATCCAGTATCTTCAGATCAATATGCTTCTCTATGAGAAATCCTTACTCCTTTTCTTTGAGACATTTTCATTCAAAGAACTTCTCTCTCAATCCCTTCAATAATACTTCATGATCAAGGATTAAAGAGTAGTGGAGTAGTATCTTGAAGAGTATACTCTCATTTTGACAATGAAATATTTATTCATTCTTCTGTCATTAGATTGTAACTGATAGTCACAGTATCTTGGTTCTGCACTTTTTCTTGTAGACAAACAAAAGAGTCAGCATCTACTCATACATAGAGTCTCTCCTTTATATAATCTCATATTTTAGTTAAAAAATATGTGTTTTTTTCACTAGTTCAATATTTCACTTGCAGTTGAGGCATGTTTTCATCAATCAAGACAAGACTTTGAGGATGTGTTACTAATTTATTATCAATTTGATCATATATCTTTGTAAGAAGGGTATTATCTCATTGTTGTACTTCATAGGTAAATCATGTTCAAAAAAACACAGGCAAGACCAGAAGTGAGAGAAGAATTTTTTTCATAACAATACGAAGAAAAACGTTAAAAATATGTATTACAAATACTGTAGTTGTTTTAGAAAAAATTACCACTCAAAATAATAGATGAGACTTGTAACAATGGACAAAGTTGTTATCGTTCTAATATATTTATACTCTTTTCATAAGAACATGACTACTTTTGAAAAAATCAATAACGAAATTGAAGAACGTTTTTGAAATGGGAAACGAGTAAAGATAGTTCATCCCTATACTAAATCAAACATCAAGGATTCTGTAATCCAGATTATAAACAGTTTCTGACCTTATATTGGATTACGAATTGCTATGTATTTTGCATATCAAGTGCATTGGTTATTAGCGTTACCTTTAGCATTTGTTAATGCATTTTTCTTGGTGCGTATATTTATTATTCAACATGATTGCGGACATAATTCTTTTTTTAATGCTTGAAAGCATAATGCTGCTTTGGGAAAAATATGTAGTTTTTTTAGTACCATCCCATTTGCTTACCGAGCAAGAGTACATCACTTTCATCATGGTCATACTGGGCAACTTGAAGCAAGAGACATAGGAGACATAGACTTCCTTACTGTAGAAGAATATAAAAATGCATCCTGGATAAAAAGAACATTATACAAATGATTTAGACATCCAATTTGCTTATTCTTCATAGTGCCTATTGCATACTTTTGATTCTATATGAGATTTCCAAGCACATGACTTAAATCTATGAAGAGAAAAATTAAACGGAAACAGCTATGGAACAACATCTTGATTGCTTTACTGTATATAGGTTTGGCTCTTATACTATGACGATCCGTATTTCTCTTTATACAAGGAACTACACTCCTTTTCTTTTCAATTATTGCTTTCTGGTTTTTTTACGTACAACATCAACATGAAGAAGCATATAACCAATGGAAATGAAAATGGTCATTCGTAGTAGCTTCACTAAGAGGTGCAACATACTATAAACTTCCTCAACCATTCCAATGGTTAACATGAAATATCTGACTTCATCATATCCATCATCTTTCAAGTTCAATCCCTAATTACAATCTCCAAAAGTGTATGGATGAAAACCCTTTCCTTAACAAGTATGTGACGACGCTATGATTTATAGAAAGTTTAAAATGCATGAAAAATAAGTTGTGGGATGAAGCACAACAACGTATGATTAGTTTTAAGGAGTTTAGAGAGAAGTATAAGGAATAGGTTATTTAGATGATTCTAATAAATTTTCAAGGGCATCAATCTCGGTAGTAATTACTCCAACTGACAGTTCTTCAAGGGTTTTTTCGTCAACAAATGCAGGAGCTCACATCATCACATCCTCAGCTCTACCAGATTTAGGGAAAGCATAACACTCACGGATACTAGGTTCTTCGAGGAGTACCATCATGATTCTATCAAATCAAAAAGCAAATCATCCATGTGGAGGAGCACCATATTGGAAAGCTTCATACATCGCTCAAAAACGTTCAATAACATCTGATTCTGCTAGTCAAAGTTTTTCAAATGCAGCAACCATAACTTCAGGATCATGATTACGAATTGATCATGAAAGAATTTCAAATCAGTTCATTACCAGATCGTATTGTGTTGTTTGGATATTTTCAAAGTCATTATTTTTGATAGCATCCACTCATCAAATTACGTGTGAGAACGGATTGTGTCAGAAATCCCATCTATCATTACCTTCATCATATTCGTAGAATGGGAAGTCAGTAATCCAAGTAAATGCTAATTCATTGTTATCAGCAAGGTCATATGTATCTCTACAGTATAGTCTTACTTTATTGAGTACTTTGTGTACTAGTCATTTTGCTCAAGCACCAAAGAATACCATATCGCCTTCTTGTGCTCATGTAGCTTGTGCAATTGCGTTGAGTTCTTCAGGTTTAAAAAACTTCTTTATTGGTGAACGTACACCATCTGGAGCAATTTCTTTGTCAGAGCTATCAAAAATAAAGTATGCAAGTCATCATGCTCATGCTTGTTTAGCAACGTCAGTGATAGCATCTATTTCTTTTCTACTCATCATGTTTCATTCTAGTCTGATTGCTTTTACTACTCATCAGTCTTTTACTGCATTTGAGAACACACCAAACTCTGATGATACAACCAGAGAAGAGATATCTACAAACTCCATACCAAAACGAAGATCAGGCTTATCAGATCAGAAACGTTCTTGTGCTTCATCAAATGGGATATGGGTAAAGTTAACAGTGATGGCTTTGTGAGGAACAAGTGCTGCTACCATTTCTTTCATGTATCATTCTGCGATTGCAAACACATCAGCTCTTTCAACAAAACTCATTTCTGCATCGACTTGGTAGAATTCACAACTGTGCCTATCAGCACGCGGATCTTCATCACGGAAACATGGAGCAATTTGAAAATACTTATCAACTCATCATACCATAAGTAGTTGTTTGTATTGTTGAGGTGCTTGCGGAAGAGCGTAGAACTTACCAGGGTTTACACGACTTGGAATAAGATAATCACGCGCTCACTCTGGACTAGAAACAGTAAATAGAGGAGTTTGAACTTCTAGGAATCAAGCGTCAGTAAACCAATTTCTTGTGAAGTGGTTCATGCGAGCACGGAACTCAATATTATCTAGTACAGGTCTTCTTCTTAGATCCAAGAATCTATGTTTAAACCTATTTTCTTCTGAAGTATTTGGTTCTTTTCTTATTGGAAATGGGAGTTCTTTACATTTATTAAGGATAGTTATGTCCGTTGCTTGAAGCTCAA
>CALLUT010000059.1 GCA_938010495.1 Candidatus Absconditabacterales bacterium | reverse complement strand
TTCGCTTTTTCTCCAGCGAGATCTATCAGAGTAGTTTCTATACAAACAGTAGTATCTCCAGCCTCTTCAAGACTATCAACGAGACTATCCGTTAGACCGTCTGTACCACCCTCTGGTGCAGATTGTGTTTTAAGAATAGGTTCATTCGTGTCTGTCATGATCATTCCTTTTCAGAAGAATCATAGCACAGCGAATAAACACAAAATTAAAGAATAGAGAAATAACTTTTTTGATCTTGTTTTCATGGATCAATAGATAGCAATTAAAATTTACTGCATTAATTATATCAACTAATTTAAAAAAACGCAAAAAAATCAGCATAAAATTATCATTTCGTCTTGCCTTCAGTTGCTTTCACCCATTAAATCAATAAAAACTAAGAATGTTCTCATGACTCTTTTTGGGTTTTGGAGCTGAGAAATAGGTCGTATGTTCAAAAAACGTGGGAACTTACGTACGACCTATTTCTCTCTTCCCACCAATAGAGCATGATTGAACGTTTTTATCGTTCATAAAACACATGGTACAAGAAATTCAAAAGAAAGAGTTCAATGAAATTATTCATGAAGCTACATGGCGTGGCAAAAAAATTACTTTAAAAACTGGGAAACTAGCTCCTCATTGTGATGGTGCTGTTGAAGTTACTATGGAAGGAACAAAACTTCTTGTAACAGTAGTTATGAATAAAAACCCAGATGAAAACAAAGAACGATTCCCTCTTGGAATCGATTTTAGAGAAAGTTATTATGCTGCTTGAAAAATTGGTTGATGACGCTATAGAAAAAGAGAATGAAGACCATCAGACGAAACTATCCTCTATTGTAGACTAACTGACAGACCTATGAGACCTATGTTTCCAAAGGGAATGATCAATGATGTTGTAATTACTATTTCACCGCTTTCATTAGATTTAGAACATTCTCCTGGGGAACTTTCTATTCTTGGTGCTTCTGTATGAACTATGCTTGCTGGTATACCATTCGAATGACCAATTGGTTGAGTAAGAATTTGATATATCGATGGTGAATACGTTGTAAATATGACTCAATCTCAAGCTGAACATTCAATTATGGATCTTCATGTTGCTGGTACAGCAACAAAGATAAACATGATCGAAGCATGAGGGAATGAAACTCCAATGGACGTAATTAAATGATGAATGCGTTTAGCTCAAGAAGCAATCGCAGAACTTTGTGCAATTCAAAATGAATTCCTAGCACAATGTACAATTACTCCTCAAACTATTACAAAAAATAAGCCAGCTGATGATATGATAGCTGCAATTAGAGAATTACTTAGTGATGAAAAACTTGAAGCATTACATTGAGTTGTAGAAAAAAATCATTGGGATGCTACATATAAATCATATGAAGATGAAATAAAAGAAGCTCTTGCTGAAAAATTAGATGATGATTCAAATGACTGGAAACCTGGTCATGTTCGTGAAGCATTCTTCCTTGTTATAAAAGGATGGATTAGAGAAAGAACGCTTTCAGAAGGGATAAGAGTTGATGGAAGATGAGTTGATGATATCAGACAAATCCACTGTGAAATAGATACAGTTCCAGATTCACATGGTACTGCTCTTTTCTGGAGATGAGATACACAAGTACTAGCATATCTTACACTAGGTTCTCCTGGTGATGTAGAAATCAAAGATGGTATGGAACATGACCAAACAGAATCTAGATGGTTCCACCATTATAAATTCCCTCCGTTCTCAAACAACGAAGCAAATATGATTAGAGGAACAAATAGACGTGAAGTTGGACATGGGAGATTAGCAGAAAAAGCTATCGAAGCAATGTTGCCTGATGCTGAACACTTCCCATATACAATGAGAGTTGTTTCTGAAGTACTTGGATCAGGATGATCAACTTCTATGGCTGCTGTATGTGGTTCTACTCTTGCTATGATGGCATGATGAGTACCTTTAAAGAAACCAGTAAGTGGTATCGCAATGGGTCTTATGGCTGATGATACACAAGCTGTAGTACTTACAGACATTAAATGAACAGAAGACTTTACAGGTGATATGGACTTCAAACTTGCTGGTACAGACGAAGGAATGACAGCTATCCAAATGGATACAAAACTCAAATGACTATGAGTAGAAAAATTAGAAGAAATGCTTGATAAAGCACAAATTTGAAGAACAGCGATTCTTGCTTATATGATGAAAACTATTTCTGAACCAAGAAAAGAACTCAATCCTTCTGCTCCTGCTCTTCTTCAATTCAATGTAAAACCTGAAGAAGTAAGAACAGTAATTGGGTCATGATGATCAACTATTCAAGAAATTATTAGAGAAACAAATGTGAAAATCGATCTTCAAGATGATGGATCATGAGTAATTACTGCAGACAACCAAGAAGATGCAAAGAAAGCTCTAGAACTAGTAATGGGAACTGTTTGGAAACCTGTAAAATGAGATGTTATTGAGTGAACAATAACAAGAGTAGAAAAATACTGAGTATTTGTTGCTCTTGGAAATAAGAAATCATGACTCTGCCATGTTAAACAATTATGAGCTTGATATATTGAAAATGTAGCTGCTCTCTACAAAGTTGGACAACCTCTAAAAGTAGAAGTTATTGATATTGATGCTCAATGAAAAGTAGCAGTAAAAAATCTAACTCCAACTCCTGATGCTTCATCCGATAAATCATCAAATGCGTAAAAAAATCGTTTCACTAGCGATTATACTTACTGCTCCCCTACTTCTTGTTGGATGTTTTTGATGATCTTCATCTGTATGACAAGATATCACTTTCGATACATTCAATCTAACACTTGATGAAACCTATGAATCCATCCCACCATCACTGGTTGAGAATAAACAAATCATCAATAAAGTATTGAGATCTTTCAAAATAACAAATCCTGAGTGATTTGATAAAAACTTAGTAATTACAAAATCAACCATAGATCCATCACTCAATTTTGATCAGTTTGCTACAGCAAACGAACAAAAACTTCGTTCTCAACTTGTATGATATGCTCCTTGAGAAAAAGAAATATACTCATTTATGTGTTTGGAAGAAGAAATTACATGAGTGATGATTCAATTCGAAGTAACAGACACATTTTACCAGTGAACTTCTCAATATTATATCCACCAATACCAATTTGTTGCTAATGAATATTGATATATCATATCATATGCGACAGATGAAGCAGAACAAGAAAAACTATTCAAAAACATTATTAAATCGTTAGAGTGTTGATAATATAGTACGTTTTATGTTTATTCATGTACAAACATGACTCCAGACAATACAGCATTAGATCAAGAATTTGAAGTAGGACCATTTAATCCTTCACGATGGAGCATTTTTATTAGATCTTGATTAGGTTTAGTAACATGATTATTCGTTTCTTTTTTGGTGTTTATTATACTTATTCTAGTATGATGAATAATCGAAGAAGCTATGAGTAGTCAAATTCTTTGAGCAGGAACAATAAATCCACTACTCCCACTAATTCTCATTATAATTGCTTTCTTAGGTACATTTATTGGATCAATTATCCTAGCTGGAATCTATAACTTAATATATACAGATAAGTACTACGACATGTGAAAAATGTTTAGCCTAGTTCTCTTTGCAAATATTATAATGTTTGTACTATTCTTATGACTCTATGTTCTTTTTGCTTGAGGCATAGATCAATTATTCTTTGTATTAGCATTTCATATTATATTTACTGTATTCTTATCATTCGCTTTGATTGAAATGAGTACAAACCCAAACTACTCTGCTGTTCATGTCTTATGAGCGGCTATATGATTAGTTGTTTGAGTGATATTCTTTTGAATAGCCTATAAAATAATGGATAGCACTGCTGGACGTTCATCTCATATACTACTCGCTCTTCCTCCAGTGTTAGCATATGCTATGCTTCCATTTTGGCACTGACTTTGGGAAAAAATTTATTATAAGTTCTATCAAAACTGAAGTAACTTCTTTTATATTCCATCACTCCAGGAAGTACTTGTCGATGAAGAAGAGGCAGACGAAGTGGATATTGATGTTGATATCGATTAATCATGCGTTTATATAGTGTTTGAGCATTTATAAAAATATTCTTTGGGTTAATAATACTCTCAGTCTTATACAATTATGTGAATGTTTATGAACATACATCATTATGATTGTGATTTTGATTTTTGGGTGTATTCCTGTTGGTTCGGTGAGCTGCCTACTTTTTCTTTCGTGCTCTTTGGTCGATATTTTCATCATATGATGATCATGTAAAGTCATCAGCCAGCTACAAATTATCATTAATGCTATGAGTGTATACGATTGTGAATTTAACATTTATGATTATAGATCAACGAAGTAATATCCTTTGAATTTTGCTTATCATAGTATTTCTTATCTTACAATATCTTATTGCAGCAGACTTTCGCAAGCAACAATCATAATTTTTTCATAATATATCCATGGCAAAAAAAACTCCTCCAGTTTCAAAACTAGCACAAGTAACAACTGAAAAACCTACAATGATGCAAATCATTGAAGAACAACTTATGACAGTGTATGATCCTGAGTTTCCAGTTATAGATATTTTCACATTGGGACTCATCTACAATATAGATATAGATGATGATAATACACTCATTAGCATTCTAATGACCTTCACTACTCCACAATGTCCAATGGGAGAGATGATTGAACAAATGACAGAAAATGCAATTCTTGAAGTCTATCCAGCGTGGGAAGTAAAATTAGAAATCACGTTTGATCCATTACGATCTCCAAAAATGATTAAAGATGAAGATTTGCAAAGGATGTTTGAATAATTATTTGTTAAAAAGTAACAACTAATTATTTAAATAAAATATTGACTTATATTATAAATATAATATGAGAATTTTTTGTTATATAATAAAAATTAATGATCCCAATCGATAAAGATTATCACATAGAAGAAACAAATAGATTACATGAAGCTCAAGATGCTCAAACCTACTCTTTATCCATAGCTGATTTTCCAGAATTTATAAAGGATACACTTTCTGAAAGTGAAATTTTAACACAAAATAAGAAAGTAACTCTTTGAAAGAAGATAGATAAATTATCTACTACTTGAAGCAATTCTTATGAAGTTTTGCTTGATGGGAAAAAAGTATGAACACTAGTTAAATTTGAAGCAGCACAATGATGGGAATCAAAATCAATGTTTGTAAGTGCTCAAGAAGCAGTAAAACGATTTGACTATAAAGTAACATCAGAAAGAGATGGAAAACAATATATACCTAACATCAAAGCAATACAAAAATATTTCGATGATTACAATAAAGAACACAGTTCACATAGAGAAATAACGATGATAGTTAATTGACCAACATTTGATTCTTACTGAAAAACTACACTCACCTGAGTATGTTATGACAACTGATCTAAAGTTTGAACAGAAGAATCATTAAAATCAAAAATTACTGACTGAAGATGAATTGGATACATCACTTGAGGAAAAATGTATATTTCACATTCTCGTGAAATTTCTAAAGATCAATTTCAAAAACTATTAAACAAAAAAGCAGATATATTTACTATGTCATCAGTAAAAAGAAATTGAAATTTAAATCACGATAGTAGTTTGTGGTGACATATACATTGTCACTTTCTTGTGCAAATGAATGATTGAACAATATGAGAATTAATTATTAATAACTGTTCACCTAAAGATAAAAAACAAATACTGAATCAATTACCAATAAGTCGTGCATTGTATTCTGATGCAGATGCAGCAAGTAATTATTTAGACTGAATGTGGATAAATACTGACCAATGATTAAGATATACCAAACCAGATACATGAGATATTTTCACAGATATTAATTGCAAAGAGCCAAAGATGATTGAAAACAATATGCCATGACTAATTATTAAATACATTGAGAAAAAATAAAACTACCCAACTTCAAACATTTTTCTAACGCTAAATTTCTTCTTTTCTCAATCTTCCAACAGTCCAGTAAACACCATAAATTCTATACCTTTCCACTCCTCTTGCATTACTGAAAAAGCTAACACATTTTCGAATAATTCTACACGATCTGCTTTGGTATCTAAATAAAGGAAAGTTATTTTCTTTTTACC
>CALLUT010000058.1 GCA_938010495.1 Candidatus Absconditabacterales bacterium | reverse complement strand
GCTATCAATAGTTTCATTCATTTTATCTAAGTTTTTTACTCTAGGCTCACTTTCTTGATTTTCTTTCATTTTATTTGGTAAAAACGGTTTTTTACCTTTTCATTTAGGAATTCAAAGTTCTTCTTCAGTATAAAACAAGGCTGGATCTACTTGATCTCTTCGTACTGTTGGTCAATCTTCATATTTTGGTCAATCAGGATGCTTAAATGAATTAACTCATTTTGCCCATTTAAGTCATCTATATTTTGTAGGAATTTCGTCTCATGAAGGTAAGTCATACTCTCGACTTTCAGGAGAAAATGAAGCAGGGTCATTTAAATCATCACCAACTTTTTCATATAAGAAAAATTCCATATGTAAATGATCTCAAGGCACATTACTTATTGTTGTTCATTTATTTATTTTTCCTTTATTATCAAATACTCAGTTAGCTTTTGACCAAAGAGAATTTATGTGCATATAACGTGTCGCAGGATAATACTCTTTTCCTCAATATTTAATCATATCACTATTGTGAATGATTGTCATATGTCATTCACTGCTAGAATCCATGTTTGGTTTGTAAGAAGAAGTATCAATAATACCTCATTTAACTAGTGTTACTTCACGTTCTTTTGCAGTTTCAACAGCACCAGCTGGTGTTGGAAAATCTAGTCATGTATGTAACTGTAGGAAACTATCTGTTGCAGGCAAAATATCGGGATGTACTCTTGGTCAAAAATCTCACCAACTTATAAATTCGTATTGTTCATCAGAATCTAAATCACCAATATGTTCTTCTCTAGCTAGATGAGAAAGTGCTTTATTCCAGTTTCTCAATGGGTATGAAGGATCAAAGTCTTCAAATGAAGATAATGACGTAACTTCAGAACTTTCTTTTCAAGTAGCATTTCATTTAATCCATGCTCGAATAGCTCAGAAAGTTGCTCCAACATCTGGAAAATCAATATTTATATCTGGGAGTACTGGAGTACCAGGATCTAAATCAATATTTATTTCATGTTCACCAAGTCTCTTCAATGAATTCCTCAATCATTCAAACCAATCATGTGTCATATCTTCTTCGGTGATACTAGGCATTCTAATTAATTCCATAGCAAACTCTCGTCAAAGATCTCTTCATTGCGAATCTACTCTTTTCTCAAGATGCATTTCAATTTCCCATTCCTCATTTGATACAACACTCCATTTTGTTCATGCAGCATCCAATTTTTTCCAAGAATCTGAATCTCAAAAATTAAAGTTCGCAACACGAGTATCCGAGGCAAGATCAGATGCCCTAATCGCAAAAGCCTTTGGATCATCTCATAAAGCAGTTGATCATCACATGTTCAAATATCAAACATTGTTTGTGAGATATAATGTTTCTAGTAATGTTTTTTCATATTTAGTTTTTGCTAATCAATCAGATGATAACAATTTTTCTTCAAATCAAATAATTTTTTTACCATTCCATTCAAATACTTCATCTTCATCAAGAAGGTCTATTCATTCAGTTCATTGCGTTCATCAATTTAATAATTCGTTTCAGTCTTTATCTAATATTCGATAATTTCCAGTTTTCTCCAATTCAACATCTACTTTACCAACATTATTTGACCTAACTCTTAGTTCATATTCTTTAGCATCAGGACCTCTTACTTTTTTAAATAAAGTAACTGTATCAGTTCAAGATGTGAGTTCATTATATTCATTTGATCTTAATACAAAGCTCATAGTAGCTCATGTAATTTTTTTTCATTTTATAGTATCAAAAGTATCTTCTGAACGAAGAGAAATTACTTTTGAATCTTTTAATTTATCAATAGATGACTTCACATTCCATGCTTCATCAATTCATGCTCAGACAGTAACTGTAGGGTTCATTGATAAGAGAGAATCTTCGATCCATTCGATTACCAATCTTCAATCTTCAATAGAAAATTTTGCTAACGAGTCTTGAATAGTACGAACTTGTGAAAAATCTTCATCTAGAGAATCAGCAGGAAGTCTATATACAACTTCTTCCATATTTACTTTATTTCTAACAACAATCTCTTGATCATCAGGATGGTATAAAGCAATTGTTGCTCCAAATAACATTGGTCCAGCACTAACATTTTTAACAAATACTTCTCATAGATATTTAGGAGGTGTTATTGATTCTATTGATTCACTTCCTCAATCTTCTGATTCAGGAGAGGCATCAACATCATCTTCAGAACTCTCTGACTCAATTTCTGAAACTTGAACGTCAAGAGGTCAATCAAAATTTCTCTGAAATCGAATTTCTACCTTTGTTCCATCTTCAAACTCAAGTTCTTCAGTATGTTCAGCTCATCATTCCATAGATGTATACAGATCAGCTAATCATGGATATCATACATGAATTGTACTTCAATCAGAAAGTTTTTTATCAATGATAAGTAGTCATGAAGCTTTATCTACAGATGAAGAATAATTATCATTAGGATATATAGTAAGTCAGAACTCTACAAATGTTTCCTCTCATTCAGGAGTGATAGTATCAAATCCTTCTGCTGATCTTTCTCAAGTTTTTTCAAATTTTATTGAATCGATATGTTCTTCACTTAATATAACTATAACTTTATATGTATAACTACTATAAGGTTCAGACGTAGAAGGGAAAGAAACTCATTCAACTATTCATGTAGAATTTTCTTTTACAGGAGTATCAGACCAAACAACATCAGAAAAATTGATTACTCATCACTCATACTTCTTATTATCAATGTAGAGTTGTAATGTAGTTCATTCTTGCTTCATTTGCCATTTTCCTTTTGGAACATCTGCTCATTCGATTGGAAAAATAGTAGAAAGTACCTCAGCTTCAACTGAATCAATTTGTTTATCAGAATTTGAAATAACCTCATTCTTTTCTATTTTTTCTCTTGAACGCTTAGAATTAGAAACTCTCTCTGAGTTACTATTTTTGTCATAAGAATTTCATTTTTCTACTCGTTTAAATCACATTATTGTATAATTTAACTATAAACATTATTCATTAGAAATGTCTTCCCAAGATTTGGCAACAGTATTTTTAGAAGTTGCTGTGTCAAAGTATATATATGAAGTAGATGCCGTACTAGGTGCAACTGTTACTTTACTATCAATATCTCAGAAATATGTTTGTAGGCTTGTTGAATCTCAACCCCAAACTTCAGTTTCTACTCAAGCTGAAGTAGAGTATGTTAACATATTACTTGCAGGAATTGATGGTGCTCAAGTCGAAGGATCGATAGCACGTTGTCTAAACACAGAAGATAATACCTTGAAGTACTGCTCAGTGTTAGTTTTCAATTCTGCATCAGTCATTGAATCAGAATTATCTTCTATATAGTCCAATTTATCTTCTAGCCAATCTAGAGCTGAATCTCATCCAGTATCTGCTGTATCTAATCTCTTGAACATTTCTTCGGCTAACATTTCAGGAGTTTTAGTGAGAGTATACTTATCAGCAGCTTTATCATATTGATATTCCCCATGCCCAAATGTTCAATTATTTACTACAGAAGATTGTAATGCATCTACAGATAGTTTTTCTCTATGAGCAGCTGTAAATACTAACGTATCCACTACTCTTTCAAATTCTGATGATCAAGGTTCTAAACCACTTAGTTTAGCAGCAGCAAGATCTTTGCTAATTCCATCAGGAACAGAAGCAACTGCATCATCAAATTCACGATCAGCCGCTCTTTCATCAGCAGCTAATCTACTTGCATCGATACGTACATCTTTCATAGATTTTCTAGAACCTTTATATTTTTGAAGCTCTGTCCATGTCCATCTTTCATCATTTGAAAAGTGTTCTTCTATTTTATCAATGATAACAGCAATTTTCTTTCTTCATAATTCTGTAGAATATAATCCAAAAATAACTGGAAACATTTCTTCAAATTTCTCTGGGTTGATTACTATACTATCTGGTTTTTTCCCTTCTTCTAACATTCATCTACTCAACATCATTCAAATAGATTTACGTCCAACTGTTTCTTCAAAGAGATCAGCAGAAGAATGTCCTCTTTCAAACGATCCTGATTTTTTCATAGCCTCAGCTCTACGTTCTTCTTTTATATCTGGGTTTAGGAACCCAAGTACATTACCCCACAAAATACTGTCATTACTTGATGCTCTTTCCCAGTATCAATCTGGATCTTCAGCAATCTTCACTCATTGATTAATGGCAAAGTATTTAAGTGCTCCTCAAGCATGACCTTTCATTTCTGTTCGTGCTGTATCCGCTTCTCACTCTCATCAGAACAATGATTTCCATCATCGTTTTAGTCAACTAATTCATGTCCTAATCGCTTTGTATCACGTTGCAAGAATTGATCAAAGTTTTGCTCAACCCAACAATGTTGTTGAAAGTTTGTTTACTCAATGAGCAAAGGCTGGAGAAACAAATCATCATCAGACAAGTTGATTCATTCAACGATTAATCATTCATGGCACTCATTGATGTTGTACTGTTTCTAGTAGTGAAGCATCTCAAAGTTCTTTTCAAGATTTTTCTTCAATAAATCATGCTGCTTCTGCATAATCTCAATCATAATGTTGGAATAAGTTAGCAATTTGATGTGATGAAATAGAAGTTCTTTTTGATAACGTTTGCACAAATGCATTTACCAAAATTCAGTCTTCATCATCTTTATCAAGAAGTCATACATAATCAGGGATATACGTATCTTGATTAATACTATTTACTTTTGATTTTGCTTTATTGTAATCTAATGCGTTGGTATATCTTTCGTTTAAGTCACCAACGAAACTATCAGTCATGTAGTGTTTTTGGAAAAGACTCCAAAATTCTTCAGTTCAGTTTTCAGTGTTTCATTGCCCTAACCTTGTCATATTATTTTCAAACGACGTGTATATTTTAACTCAGTCTTTATCTTTAGTTGGAGCAAGTCCTCATTCACTAAGAATAGTTTCTAACATTACATACTCAACAGTATCTTTATCAATTGAGTCTGTCGCTCACTCATAGTATAAATCAATTAATTCTTCAATTGGTCTATTTCTATATGATTCAAGAACATGTATTCCATCTTCAGTAGCATATACTCTTTCTGATTCCTTCAAAACGGTTCATCTATTTTTAGCAACAGTTTCTGGATCTTTCTTTGATGATTTTCTTTCAACAGTCTTTCTTCTTTTTTTCCTTCTAGAAGATCACTCTTTTCATAGAGATTTTTTAGATAATTCTATAGTTCATAGATCGATATCTAAGTCATCAGTTCAAGCATAAAGATCATCTCATCATGCGTCAGCCAAAGCATCTCATCAAGATCATCCTCATAAAGATTTCCAAGCACTAGTATGTTTTTCATACAGTTTTTTCTTCATAACTTTTTTGAAAGATTTATCTTCAACACGCATTGCTGTAATTACAGCAATAGCTTCAGAATATTTCAATTCTCATGTACGGTACTTCCCAAATACTTCTTTCAAATCATTATTCAATGAATTTTTAACTTTACCTTTTGTCATAATGTTAAACACCGTAAGTGGATTTAACAATTCTTTAAATCAAATACCTTTTGTTCCTTTAACTGGAACTCAAGCACTCTCTAAAACTTCATATAAATCAGCATCTGGTTTTACTTTTTTGTTATCGTCAAACCAAGTATCATGTCTATGTTCACCTAACTCTACTGCCATTCATCACAAGATAAAGAGTAGTTGAGGTTCAATAGATGGTAAAAATCATGCAACCTCGTCAGTACGACTATCTATTGCTCAAGATCTTAAAGCTTTATTGTATCAATTTATTTCAGTAGATATTGATTTCAATTGTGCAACCAGAATAGAAGTTTGTCATTCAGTATATTCAAGAAATGCAGATTCAGTATTTTCAGCTAAATACTTATGGTGTTGATGGTTAAATTTTTCATGAATATTATTTTTCTTGTTTAGGTCTTTTTCAGCGCCCTTAATTTCTTTCTTTCTTGTTTTAATATCATCTTTTGTATCAACTCAAGTGTATATCTCTTGTCTTTGATCTATATAGTCTTTTCAGATAGCATTTAATAAGTCCTCCTCTTCAGATTTTAATTGATTAATAGCTGTGTTCGTGTCCATTTCTTTACTTTTAGCCAATATTGCTAATTCAAGATAACTATCTACACAATTTGCCTTTCATTCAGGAGTATCCTCAAAATAAGCGAATTCTTCCATTGTTCAAGTAGTAGAATTTTTCGCACTAAGAGAAAATATGGAAACATCTTTCTCCTTTCCTTTCATACTAAGGTCCGTAGAAGAGACTACTTTCTTTTGAATTGAGATTTTATCGCTTAAAGCGCTAACTCATTTTCATTCTATGAGTACATCGAGTTTTTTACTTCTCGCTGCATCTAGTAGTTCTCTAGCCATCTCTTTAGATGATGATGATCCTTGACCGATCTGTCTT